>NZ_LKIC01000002.1:0-123417 GCF_001482475.1 Bacillus sp. G1(2015b)
AGTTTTCAAAGATCATGTTCGTTATCGCTCAGAGGCGACTTTCTTAATATAACATTTGAGCGCCGTGTGCGTCAAGTGTTTTTTAGAATTTCTTTTTGTCAGCTTTTCTTTCAAAGCAACTCAGTTGCTCGTTAGCGACGTTTAATAATATACCATCATAATATTCATGCGTCAATATCTTTTTTCACAAAATATCCTCGATGATAGATTTTTTGTCCTTTTGTCTCAATCGGATCCACTTGAACAATTCCTTTTTCCACAAAGAAATCAATCATCACGCTAAGGTCAGGCGTGAAATACTTTAGATCAGGGTGTGCAAGAAGCTCACCAAAAAGCCATATATCCTTCTGTTCCATGACATGACGTAAATGAGCGGCACCAATTTCTGCTTTTGAATGGATCAAAAAATCATTTGCTAAAAATAAAAGTTCCAAACGCTTATGCAGACTTTCATGGCTTTCAATCAGTTCTGAATAAAGTTTGTATACTTCCGGCTCCATATGACGCACTTGGTTCCAAACGGTCACTTCTGGGTGGAAGCCTTTATCAATTACTTCAATACGTGCTAAGTGATGCAGGGCATGCACAATGGAATTATATGCATCAAGGAATTGATTTGACTCAAAAAATGCTTTTCCTTCTATATATCTGCGAATGAGCTTGCCATATTCTAAACCGATTTTGAGCTTGCGGTTTGAAAACGGGAAAGTACTTAATTCATCAATTAAGTTGAAGATATATTCATTTCGATCAAACAGGACTTTGCCATTCAAAATCCAATCGATGATTCGGCGGTTAGTACCGAGGGTAATCCATTCCTTCAGTTGATCATCTGTGACAACGTTTAAAGAAGCTGTTTGGTGATCGGATTCATAGTGTTTGATAAATACCGGCTCTTCCGCTTCTTTTACGATGACTAAAAGTGCTGCATCAAAGTTATCCGTCTCAGAAGATACTTTATGTCTTCTTTCTACTATAATCACAGCTAATGTATCTGGATGGCTTGCTCTCTCTTGATAAATAGGACGGAGAAGATTTTCCATAGTGATTCCTCCAATACTCGGGTGTAAAGTTCTTCTCTAATGCTATGTATTTCTCCTCATAGAATCAAAATTCCTTCAATACATGAAAAAAGATCATTGAATCATTATAAGCAATTTATTCACAAAACTCTATAACTAATTCAAACGGAAAGGTAAAATGTGCTATATTGGAGATAAGGGGGACTAGGGATGGCGAAATACTCCAGTAAGATTAATAAAATCAGAACATTTGCACTTAGTTTGGTTTTTGTTGGCTTTCTGATCATGTATATCGGTGTGTTCTTCAAGGAATCGATCTGGCTGTCTACTTTCTTTATGCTGCTCGGCGTCTTATCGATTGGATTAAGTACAGCCGTTTACTTTTGGATTGGTATGCTTTCTACGAAGGCAGTACGTGTCGTTTGTCCAGGCTGTGAGAAGGAAACAAAAGTGCTTGGGCGTGTGGACATGTGCATGCATTGCAGGGAGCCGCTTACACTTGATCCAACATTAGAAGGTAAAGAGTTTGATGAATCCTACAATCGAAAAAAGTCATAAAAATAAGCTGACCATTTAACCGGTCAGCTTTTTTCATTAATGATTTTCTTTTTTCGCACATTCTTGACAAGTTCCATAGATCTCCAAGCGATGATGACTAACTGTAAAGCCCGTCACATGGGATGCAAGCTGTTCAACTTCATCAAGGCCAGGATAGTGAAAGTCCACGATTTTTCCGCAGTTTTCACAAATCGCATGGTAGTGGTCAGATGTCGCAAAATCAAATCGGCTTGAGGAATCACCATACGTTAATTCCTTTACTAATCCAGATTCCCGGAAGACTCGTAAATTGTTGTAAACCGTTGCGACACTCATATTTGGAAATTTTCCTTCAAGTGCTTTATATATATCGTCTGCGGTTGGGTGAGTCATAGAATTTACGAGAAACTCCAAGATGGCATGGCGCTGCGGAGTAATTCGAACACCGGTTTCTTTTAGAGCATCTAAAGCGTCTTTTAGTTCGTGAGCAGCCATTTCATCATGCACCTCTCTTCAAAAATATTCTTATATTGTAATCTTTATAAATAGTGTACCCCCAGAGCCGAAACTTTGTCAATTACAATCCTCTTTTTTACCTATTCTTCTTTACAAAAAAGACCGGCATGACTGCCGATCTCATCCTGTTAGGATATTAAGCGTGAGCTTTCAATTCCTCAAGCGCTTCCTCTACGTGGTCTTTTACCTTTACTTTTCGCCATTCTTTCACAAGCGTGCCTTCTTTATTAATAAGAAACGTTGAACGCTCGATTCCCATATATTCTTTGCCAAAGTTCTTTTTCAGCTTCCATACGCCAAAGGCTTCAGACAATTTTTGTTCATCGTCTACAAGAAGCAGGAACGGCAAATCATGTTTTTCTTTAAACTTTTGGTGCTTGTCCTGACTGTCTGGGCTTACGCCGATAATGACAGCATCTAGTTCTGCAAAGCTTTGATGGCGGTCGCGGAAATCACATGCTTCTGTTGTACAGCCTGGTGTCATATCTTTTGGATAGAAATAAAGAACAATATGTTTTCCTTTAAAATCAGAAAGCTTTACTTTCTCCCCATTGTCACCGGTTAATTCAATGTCAGGTACTTGCTGCCCTACTTCGATTGTCATGACACAATCCCTCCAACCTATTTTTTAATTAGCCTATCCAATTTTGAGAGGATATTCAACTAAGGACGCTTGCATCGGCATGTTAAAATAATGATAGACGACGTGATACGTTGAGATAGGAGGCTATTTATGAAATTCACAGAATCAGAAAAATTACATCAAGAGGCGCTGGAGCACATTGTTGGAGGTGTCAACAGCCCGTCTCGTTCATATAAGGCAGTAGGCGGCGGTTCACCCGTTGCGATGGAAAGAGGAGAAGGCGCTTATTTTTGGGATGTTGACGGAAACCGCTATATCGACTATCTAGCAGCATACGGTCCAATTATTACAGGACACGCCCACCCGCATATTACAAAAGCCATCACGAAAGCGGCTGAAACAGGTGTCCTTTACGGAACACCAACGAAGCATGAAGTCACTTTTGCTAAAATGCTGAAGGAAGCCATGCCTGCTTTGGACAAAGTTCGTTTTGTCAATTCAGGTACAGAAGCGGTGATGACAACGATTCGAGTGGCTCGCGCATATACAGGCAGAACAAAAATCATTAAGTTTGCCGGATGCTATCATGGCCACTCTGATCTTGTGCTAGTGGCAGCTGGCTCTGGTCCTTCCACTTTAGGAACACCTGATTCTGCGGGTGTACCAAAGAGTATCGCCAATGAAGTCATTACCGTTCCATTTAATGATATTGACAGCTATAAAGAAGCATTAGATCGCTGGGGCGATGAAGTAGCTGCTGTCCTTGTCGAGCCAATTGTCGGGAACTTCGGCATCGTGGAACCTAAGGACGGTTTCCTGCAGCAGGTCAATGACCTCACACATGAAAAAGGCGCACTGGTGATTTATGATGAAGTCATTACCGCTTTCCGCTTTATGTATGGCGGTGCACAGGACTTGCTTCAAGTAAAACCTGACCTTACTGCATTAGGAAAAATTATTGGCGGCGGACTTCCTATCGGTGCTTACGGCGGTAGAAAAGAAATTATGGAACAAGTTGCTCCGCTTGGACCAGCCTATCAAGCTGGCACAATGGCAGGAAATCCTGCATCCATTCTTTCAGGTATTGCCTGCTTGGAAGTGTTAAAAGAAGACGGCGTTTACGAACGTCTTGATCAGCTTGGCGCTATGTTAGAAGAAGGCATTTTAGCCCATGCCAAAAAGCATCAAGTAGATATTACAGTGAATCGCTTAAAAGGCGCTCTCACAATTTATTTCACAACAGAAACGATTGTGAACTACGAGCAGGCTGAAAATACGGATGGCGAAATGTTTGCCCGCTTCTTCAAATTAATGCTCGCGCAAGGCATTAACCTCGCTCCTTCTAAATATGAAGCTTGGTTCTTAACAATTGCACATACTGAAAAAGATATTTCCGAGACGCTGCAAGCTGTAGATCATGCGTTTGCACAGCTGAAACAATCATAATGAAGTCCAAAACAGGCGTAAAAACATGCGCCTGTTTTTTTATTGACCAGCTCTTGTTTGTCAAAAGCGTGCGAATCTGTTACATTTCTTCTCAATACCTTCTTTTGATGTTTTCATGAACTTTCAAAAATCACTTGAATATTTCGGAAGACCGCTGTATATTACTTAGTTGTTTCATCAAAATATGAATGATAAATGACGAGTGATCATCTATTATCGAAAAGAAAGGAATGCAGGGACAAAACCAATGAAACTTGGAGCCCGTATTTTAAAAACTGGTATTGCCATTGTACTCGCGCTTTACCTGGCAACATGGCTTGGGTTGCCAACGCCCGTCTTCGCGGGAATTGCAGCTGTATTTGCTATCCAGCCATCTATTTATCGATCTTTTTTAACCATTGTTGATCAAGTGCAAGCCAATATTATTGGAGCAGCGCTTGCCATTACGTTCGGTCTGCTTTTTGGCACAGGACCAGTCATTATCGGTTTAACCGCCGTCATGGTCATCGCCATTAATTTAAAGCTGAAGATTGAACACACGATTCCGATTGCACTTGTAACCGTCATCGCGATTTTAGAAAGTGCAGGGGATCATTTCCTTTCCTTTGCCTTAATCCGAACAGCTACTGTGGTGTTAGGAGTTCTTTCTTCATTTCTAGTGAATTTAATCTTCCTGCCGCCAAAGTATGAAACAAAGCTTGTTCATCACATTATGGAAAATACGGAGGAGATTTTAAAATGGATCCGTCTGACCTCCAGACAGTCTACTGATCATTCCACTTTAAAGGATGACATCGATCAAATAAAAGAACGCATGATCAAATTAGATCACATTTACTTGTTATACAAAGAAGAACGAAGCTATTTAAAGAAAACCACCTATGTCAAATCAAGAAAGCTTGTTTTATTCAGGCAGGCCATTATGGCATCAAATCGTGCTCTATATTTGCTGAAAAAGCTTCATAAATTAGAAAATGAGATTCATTTGATGCCAGAGCATTTCAGGGAAAGCTTAACGGATGAAATTGATTATTTACTGTATTGGCATGAGCGCACCTTGATGAAATTCGTCGGAAAAATGAAGCCGCAGGACGATGAATTTCAAAATGAATGCTCTCTTCGCCTTGAAACGTTAACGAAATCATTTATTCAGCATCAGCAAAACCAAGAAAACGACCTGCTCGATTACAACATGCTGAATGTCATGTCCAGCATCATCGAATACCGTGATGAATTAGAACATTTAGATACATTGATTACAAGCTTCCAGACGTATCACCCAAAAGATAGTGAAATTGAGACAGAAGAAAAAGAAGCATAAACAGAAAAGACCGATTCCTAGAATCGGTCTTAAATTGTTGACAAAGAGCTAAAATGATTCTGATTTAAGCTCTTTGTCTTCTTTTCAGAGTGACCTGAAAACCTTTGCAGTCTAGGAAGAACGAGTACCGGAGCGGAGCGAATTGAGTATTCGTGAGCACCGGCACGCAGGACTGACACCGAATGCGAGGGTTTGTCAGTGCGCTGAGACCGATTCTGAGAATCGGTCTTATTTTATTTTCTTCATTTTAGGATCTAGTGTATCTCTTAATCCATCCCCCATCAGGTTAAATCCGAGAACAGTCAGCATGATCGCTATCCCTGGGAAGAATAATGTCCAAGGGGCTTGAACGAGATAAGGTCTCGCGTCGGCGAGCATTTTTCCCCATTCTGGACTTGGCGCCTGTGCACCCAATCCTAAAAAGCCTAAAGCCGCTGCCTCAATAATTGCGGTTCCGATCGCTAGCGTCGCCTGTACGATGACCGGCACCATACTATTTGGCAGAATGTGGCGCAGCACGATGCGGCGGTGTGACATTCCTACCGCCTTTGCTGCCAGCACGTATTCTTCTTGTTTAATACTCAGCACTTTTGAACGAACGAGCCGTCCAAAGGTTGGGACATTAATAATCGCAATGGCAATAAGGGCATTTTGTAAGGAGGGGCCTAGGATGGAGACAATAGCAATCGCTAAGAGAATGCTAGGAAAAGCAAGTAAAATATCAAACAATCTCGAGATCACAGCATCTAGCACTCTTCCGCCATAGCCAGCTATCAATCCAAGCAGTGTGCCTAAAATGACAGACCCGAGAACCGAGAAGAAGCCGACCCATAAGGATATCCGTGCTCCATGCACAACTCTTGAAAAGATATCTCTACCGAAATCATCTGTACCAAACCAGTGTGCAGCTGAGGGGGCACTAAATCGCTCACCAAGTGATTGTTCATTGATTCCATAAGGAGCAATGAGCGGTGCAAAGATCGCTAGGATGAGAAATAAAAAGACAATCACACTGCCAATGACCGCCAGCTTATGCTGAAAGAACTGTTTCATTGATTCAAGAATCAATGATTGAGGGCGTTCATCTTTTGGCTGAGGTGGGTCAAGCTCTTTTTGTGCTTCCATATTGTCACTCTCCCTCCCTAATATTTAATCCTTGGATCAATAACCGCATACAAGATGTCCACAATGAAATTGATTAGGACAAATATAAGCGCAACGACGAGAATGCCTGTTTGAATGACTGGGTAATCACGATAACTGATGGCGTCATATATATACCGGCCAATCCCCGGCCAAGCAAAAATGGTTTCTGTTAAAATCGCTCCACCAAGCAAGAGGCCTGTCTGAAGACCAATAATCGTCAAGATCGGAATGAGCGCATTTTTCAGACCATGCTGATAAATGATGAACAATGAACGTACTCCTTTTGCTTTTGCTGTTCGAATAAAGTCTGAATGAAGCACTTCCAGCATACTTGCCCTTGTAATTCTCGCAATAATCGCTGCAGGGATTGTGGCGAGTGCTGTACTTGGTAAGATCAAATGCTTGATGCTGTCAACGAATTGATCAAACCGGCCATGCAAAAGCGTGTCCAGTGTATGAATATACGTAATCGATTCGACTGGATTCCTTACGTTTTCTCGACCCGTTGTCGGCAAAACACCTAATTCGATCGAGAACAGCCACTGCCCCATTAAGCCTAACCAGAAAATTGGCATGGACACTCCGATGAGTGCAATAAACATTGCGGCATAATCAAAGAAAGAATGCTTAAACCAAGCACTAATGATTCCGGCATTCACTCCCACGACAATCGCCAGCACCATGGCAAAAAAGGTCAATTCTAACGTCGCAAATAAGTAAGGCTTCATTTCCTGGGCAATAGCCGCTCCTGTTCGAATAGAAGTCCCTAAATCCCCTTTTAAAAGGCCAAGCATATAATGACCGTATTGAACATACCATGGCTGATCTAAACCGAGCTGGATCGTTAATTGTTCTACTGCCTCTTTCGTTGCCCGCTGTCCTAAGATGACCTGCGCTGGATTTCCAGGTATAAAACGAATAATTGAAAACACGACCAATGTCATTCCGATCAGTACTGGGATGAGCATTCCTGCCCGCTTCATACAATAAGCAAACAAACAGCTTTCACCGCCTTTTTCTTTGTTTGTATAAGGGAGATACAAGATCTCCCTTATTTGCTTATTCGAAATACACGTCAGTTAAAGCTTCTGAGCCAGTTGGATGCGGCTGGTAGCCTTTTAAATCATTAGATGCGGCAAGCATTGGAATTGAATGCACCAATGGAATCCAAGGTGCTTCGTCATGAATGATTTCCTGTGCTTTTTTATACAGCTCATTTCGTTTCTTTTGATCTGTGTCTGTTTGCGCTTCAATGAGGATGTCATGCATTTTATCGTTTTCGAAGAATGTATAGTTGTTACCGCCAATGCTGTCTTTGTCCAGCAGTGTGTAAATAAAATTATCAGGATCGCCATTGTCCCCTGTCCAGCCTAATAAGAACACATCCGCTTCCCCTTTACTTGCTTTATCTAAATAGGTCGCCCAGTCATATGTCACAATTTCTGCTTTGACACCGACTTTTTCAAAATTTGACTGAATGACTTCTGCTACCTTCATCCCATCTGGCATGTATGGACGTGGTACAGGCATCGCCCAAAGTTTGATGCGAAAGCCATCAGGGAAGCCCGCTTCTTTTAATAGTTCTTTCGCTTTTTCTGGATCATACGGATATGGCTCAATGTCATCATTGTAGCCTTCTAAAGCTGGCGGCAATGGATTTTTTGCGGGCTCAGCAAGTCCGCCATAAAATGACTCAATAATCGATTCTTTATCGACCGCATAATTGAGTGCCTGACGAACCAGCTTGTTATCGAGCGGCTTTCTTGTGACGGTCAGTCCGATATAGCCTACGTTCATCGATGGTCTTTCAATGAGCTGGAGTGCTTTGTCGGTTTTAATGCCATCTAGATCTGAGGGATTCACGCCATCCATTAAGTCGATCTCGTCTGTTTTCAAGGCATTTAAACGAGCAGAGTTTTCTGGGATGGAGCGGAAGATGATTTGATTCAGTTTCGGTTTACCCTTCTGCCAATAATTCTCGTTCTTTTCTAACACAATACGGTCGTTTTGCTTCCACTCTTTAAACTTGAATGGTCCTGTCCCTACCGGATTTTCTCTAAATGAATCACCGCTTTTTTCAACGGCCGTTGGACTGGCAATGCCAAATGGTGACATAGCGATGTTTTTAAGGAATGTCGCCTGCGGGCGCTTTAGCTGAAATTCAATTTCATGCTCGCCTTTGACGATGATGTCTTTAATGACATGCCCTTTATCTTTTTTATAGCCGCCAAACATGCCATAGTAAGGGAACTTTTCTGCGTCTCCATTCATCCAGCGGTCAAAGTTGAATTTCACTGCTTCTGCGTTAAAGTCTGTGCCATCGTGAAATTTCACACCTTCTCTTAAGTAGAACGTGTATGATTTTCCGTCCTTTGCAACATCCCAATCTGTTGCGAGGCCAGGATGGATGGTCGTGTCTTTCTCACCGTAATTCAAAAGCTTTTCAAATATATTCTCTGTGACCTTGAAGGTTTCGCCTTCTGTCGTTGTGATTGGATCTAGTGAAGTGGAGTCTCCTCCCCTGCCAAATACGAGGGTGTCTTTTGTTGCTTTTTCTTCCGATGTCGGTGATGATGAGCATCCTCCTAAAAAGAGCGCCAGTGCCAGCACAAAAATGAAACTACTGAATAACCATGTCTTCTTCATTGTGTTCCTCCTTTTGATATAAATAACATGCAGCCGCATGTCCCGATTCCTTCTCATACAAAGCAGGAACTGCTTTCAGGCATTTCTCCCATCTTTTTGGACACCTTTTGTAGAAAGGACAGCCGCCGCGTTCCGTCATTGTGATCTCTTCTGCTGCCACATCTTGCGCCTCTAGTACGTGATCCATATGTGGAATGGATTTCAGAAGCAGCGACGTATAGGGATGAAGCGGGCTGTGAAACACCTCTTCGGCAGGCCCCATCTCGACAATGCGCCCAGCATACATGACGGCGATCCGGTCGCTCATATATCTGACAACCCCAAGGTCGTGAGAAATAAATATATACGTCAGAGAAAGCGTCTTTTGCAATTCAAGCATCAAATTCAAAATTTGCGCTTGAACGGATACATCTAAAGCCGAAACTGGTTCATCGGCAATAACTAGACTCGGGTGCGTAATAAGCGCTCTAGCAATGCCAATACGCTGCCTTTGTCCGCCGCTGAATTGGTGCGCATAACGTTCCCCGTAGGAAGGATCAAATCCAACAATGTGCAGCATCTCTTTAACCCGTTTCCGTCTTTCTGCTTTCGTCCCATGATGATGAACAATCAGCGGTTCCTCTAAAATATCTTTGATTTTCATTCTCGGATTTAAAGAAGCATAAGGATCTTGAAAGATCATTTGAATATCTTTTCTTAAGGAACGCATGTCTCGTTCTTTCAGAAGCGTGATCTCCTGCCCTTTTAATTGAATAGAGCCTGACGTCGGTTCAGTCAATCTCATTAGGCTTTTGCCGAGTGTTGATTTCCCGCAGCCTGATTCACCAACAATGCCAAGCGTTTCTCCTTCCTTCACGTGAAAGGACACTTGATTTAAAGCCAAAGTCGATTGTTTATATTTAGAAAAAAAAGCGGCTGTGTCATACCGTTTTGTCAGCTGATTCACTTGCAACAGTGGGTGACTCAGTGTCTTCTCCTCCTCCCATTAGAAAACATGCCACGCGATGATTCTGTTCAATGGATTGTAAGGCTGGATCTTTTTCAAGACATTGCGCCATTTGATATCGGCAGCGTGGTGCAAATTGACAGCCGGACCGGATGGCCCCTGGCTTAGGCACATGACCTGCAATAGAGATAAGTTTTTCTTTTTTCTCTTTAAACGATGGGACTGAGGCGAAAAGACCTTTCGTGTAGGGATGCAGAGGTTTTTGAAAAATACGGTCAACGGTTCCTTCTTCTACAATTCGACCGGCATACATAATCAAGACTCGCTGGCATATTTGCCGCACCACGCCTAGATCGTGAGTAATAAATAAAATAGCAGTGTCCATCTCTTCGTTCAGCTTTTTGAGCAGACGAAGGATTTGCGCTTGGATGGTGACATCAAGTGCAGTTGTCGGTTCATCAGCGATCATGAGCTTTGGGTGACAAAGCATTGCCATCGCAATCATGACACGCTGGCGCATGCCGCCTGATAATTCGTGTGGATATTTTTTAAGTAACGATTCTGCTTGCTTCAACCCAACTGTTTGAAGCAGATCAACCGCCTTCGCTTTTGCTTCTTTTTGACCGATTGCTTGATGTGTGAAAAGGGCTTCCGTCATTTGTTTGCCGATGGTCATTAATGGGTTCAGAGAAGTCATGGGCTCTTGGAAAATCATCGAAATGTCATTTCCTCTTATCTCTCGCCACTCTTTCTCTGAAAGTGACAGCAGATTTTGCCCTTCGAAATGAACCTCGCCCGTTGTATCGGTTTGCTGATTCAATCCCATTAATGACATGCTTGTGATACTTTTCCCGCAGCCAGATTCGCCCACAATCCCTAACGTTTCTCCTTTTTGAATTGAGAACGATATGTGATGGACGATGGGCACTTTTTGCTTTTTCTGCTGAAACGCAATGGACAGCTGTTTGACATCTAGCAGCACGTCTTGTTCTTTCACATATTCACCACCCCGTCATACTTTTTAAAATTGTATTGAGACAAGCTGGGAAATATGTCATGTTTTTGACAAGCATAAAAAAGCCTATCCGCTAGAATCGGATAGGCTTCTACTAATTTAATGTTTGAATGGTAAATAAATGACGATAGTGGCTGTCTCGGTTCATTAATTCTTCGTGTGTTCCTTTTTCCACAATTTCGCCTTGTTCCATGACCACAATTTGGTCAGCATGTGTAATGGTTGATAAGCGGTGTGCGACAATAAAGGTTGTGCGGTCCTTCGCCAGCTTTTGCATCGCTTCTTGAATGTAATGCTCACTTTCTAAATCAAGTGCAGACGTCGCTTCGTCTAAAATCAACAGCGGTGGATTTTTTAGAAATACCCTTGCAATGGAAATCCGCTGTTTTTGTCCGCCTGACAGCTTTACGCCCCGTTCTCCTACTTTCGTGTCATATCCTTCAGGAAGAGACATAATAAAATCATGTGCATTTGCCGCTTTTGCAGCCGACACGATTTTTTCAAAAGGTGCTTCAGGGTCACCAACCGCAATATTTTCTTTAATCGTGTCACTGAATAGGAATGTATCCTGCAGCACCATTCCGACTTGATTTCGAAGACTTCTTGCTTTGTACTCTTTTATATCAATGCCGTCAATTTCAAGTGACCCGTTTGTGACATCATAAAACCTTGGAATTAAGCTGACGAGTGTCGACTTCCCTCCACCGCTCATTCCTACAAGCGCAACCGTTTGTCCTTTTTCTACTTTCAAGGAGATGTTGTGCAGAATCTCTTCCTGCGTGTGTTCATAACGAAACGACACATGTTTAAACTCGACCTCTCCTTTTAAATGATTGGCTTCTTTTGCATTCGGCCGGTCTGTGACCTCATATGGCTCATCAATAAACTCAAAGATCCGATCCATTGACGCAACGGACTGGGTTAACGTCGTGGATGAGTTAATGAGACGGCGAATCGGATTATACATCCGGTCAATATAGCCGACAAAGGCGATCATCGTCCCAATTGAAAGCGACCCGTTAATCACGGTGTAACCCGCAAATGCAATGATTAACAGCGGCGCAATGTCGGTGATGGTATTGACGACAGCAAATGTTTTGGCGTTCCAATTCGTATGGTTGATTGCTTTGTTTAAGAAATTTTTGTTTTCATCATGAAAATTCTCTTGTTCATATTCTTCAATCGCAAAGCTGCGAATGACCGGCATTCCTTGTACCCGCTCATGCAGGTGCCCTTGCACTTCAGCCAGCGCCTGTGACCGCTCTTTTGTCAGCTTACGAAGCCGTCCGTAAAAATACTTTACTGCAAACGCATATAGCGGAAAAATAATGACAGACACAATGGTGAGCTTCAGATCCAGTGTACACATAATGGCGATAACGATCAGTACAGTCATCATATCCAGCCAAATGTTCATAAGACCTGTGATGACAAATTCCTTTGTTTGCTCCACATCGTTGATCACTCTTGAAATAATTTCTCCTGTTCTCGTGTTGGCATAATAACGAAGACTTAGCTTTTGAATATGCGAGAACAGCTTCTCCCGAATATCAAACAATACCTTACTGCCTGTCCACTGTGCGTAGTATTGTCTATAGTATTCAACAGGCGGCCTCATCACTAAAAATAATACGAGCATGATTCCCATTATGATCAGTAGAGTTGATGTCTTTTCTTCAGGCGACCCCGAGCCTTGAATGACATCATCAATGACATACTTTAAAAGCAGAGGCAATGTTAACGGAATCGAGAATTTAATCATTCCGATGACCATTGTTAATGCAATCTGTTTTTTATACGGTGTTACAAAAGCCATGTAGCGTTTAATGACCCCCATGTAAATCTCCTTCCCAATCTATCAGTGCCTCTTATCCGTACGCAGTCAAAAACCTGTTAGCCTAAAAAGCCAAACAGGTTTTTTGATGCTCTTGCTTATTTTGTATAATGTAAAAAACGTTCATACCACATATCCACAAATTCAGGAGCAAACGGACCTTTCCGCTGATGAATCCAATGCAGTAATGTATTTAGATGCTCTCTTAAGATACTATCGATTTCTTTTGGATAATTCATCTGCCTCTTATGATCTGCATATTCGTCCTCATCCAAAATATTGTACGTCATGTCTGGAAAGACTTTGACGTCTAAATCGTAATCAATATACTTAATTGCCTCATCATCTGTCGCAAAAGGAGAGCTGATGTTGCAGTAGTAATATACCCCATCATCTCTAAGCATCCCAATTACATTAAACCATTGTTTTGCATGGAAATAGCAAATAGCCGGTTCTCTCGTCATCCAAGTACGGCCGTCGGATTCAGTCACCATTGTACGGTCGTTTGCACCAATGATACACAATTCCGTTGCTTTCAGAATGGTAGTTTCATTCCAAATCCTGTGGATCAAGCCATTATGTTTATAGCTTTGAATTTGGATGGTTTCTCCTTCCTTGGGATAGCCCATATTTTCTCCCCTACTTTCTATAACAAACAAACCTAACAGTCCAAAGACCTAATTTCCCAACTAAACATGTCTCTATTATATTATACCGTTACATCATTAAAAAATGAAATGAAAAAGCCATTCAACCCAATTGAACGGCACACTGATTTACATCACGCTAGAACTCTTTTCCATCTGTTTATATGAATTGATGACCTCTTCTGTCTGTTTTGTAAATAAGGTTTGCACTTTTTGCAGTTCCTCACGTTTCTGTTTGATCTGAACACAAAGCCTGTGCCACTCTTCTTTTTTTTCATCCTGCAGCAATTGTTTTTCTGTTTCTAAGCATAGATCGAGTTCTCCCTGCACGTCGAGCAGCTGATCCATGAGCTGCATTTGTTCTTTTACAAGCTGATCGAAATCAGACATCTAACTCCTCCCTTTTCATCGAATCCACTTTTTGTCTGTATACCATTTCTTGAAAGAAGGAGGAAATCCTTTGACTGTTTATGTAGAGGTTTTACAGGTTTTGTCGGATGGTGGTGCGAGGCAAAAAGAAAAGCACTTCATTCGTATATGAAGTGCTTTCCTTTGTTTCAGTGATTAGCTGTTTTGTTGTTTGTTTTGCTCAGCTTTTTGGTTGTATTTTTTTACGTGCTGTGCGTCAGTCTCGCTAGCAAATTCAGTGCCGTATTGACCACCTTGTGCAGCAGCTTGGTTTTGTTTCTTCACTTGTTGTGCGTTTGTTTTGTTTTGTTGTTGATCCATCATTATCACCTCCACGCACATTAATTTGTGCAGAAGGTGTACATCCTATTCATGATTTTTTTAAACAAGCAAAGAACGTCCGCCATCCACAATAATCGTCTGGCCTCTAATCATGTCTGCTTTACCTGATACAAGGAATTCCACGCTGTCGACCATGTCTTTAATTTCCACCATTCGGCCGGCAGGTGTGTTTTTCTTCGCATCTTCTAAAAGCTCTTCACGGTTCGGGAAGTGCTTAAGTGCATCGGTATCGATCGCGCCGCCTGATACAGCGTTGACGACGATATTTTTTTGTGAAAGCTCAACAGAAAGATAACGTGTCAAAGCTTCTAGTGCTGCTTTTGATACGCCGACTACTGTGTAATTTTCAAGGTAGCGGATAGAGCCAAGAGAGCTAATACTGACGATATGTCCGCCCCCGTTTTTCTCCATTAGTTTCGCCGCTTCTTGTCCGCAGAATAACAAAGCTTTCGCATTGATATTCATCGTCCAGTCCCAATGATTTTCTTCAAGGTCCATAATGGGACGCTGAACACCTGATGCCGCATTGTTCACAAATACATCTAAACGGCCAAAGGTTTCGTCAATTTGCTGAAACATGTCTTTGATTTTCTCAGGCTGGCCTACATTGGCTTTGACAACCAATGTTTTGACACCCATCGCTTCAATTTCTTCCGCTGTTTCAAGTGCGGCTTTTTTGCTTCTCGCATAGTTAATGACAATGTCATATCCTTTTTCAGCGAGGCGAAGGGCTACTTCTTTCCCAACACCTCTACTGCTGCCTGTAATTAATGCACATTTACGTTGACTCATTATGGTTCATCTCCTGATTTGAATAGTTTTCGTTCATTCGCTTCACACTAATAGGAAAGTTCCTATTAGGAGGTTACATTCATGTATGTCGGACGCGATTTAAGCCAGCTTGGCATGATGTCCAAGGATCAATGGAAAGATACTGAGCTTGCTTACTTTCATCATGCTTTCCAACAAATTTTACCTTATTTGAACGAAGAAGGGCAATCTAAGTATCGAGAAATCATTTCTGAAATCGAAAACCGCGGGGGATTGCACAGAAATGAAGCTGATTATACCCACGGGACAACGGTTAAATACGACTAGGCTGTTCAAGTGCCAGCTTCCAAATTTTTTGGTGTGAGACTGGCAAAGCATACGCCTCAAATTCTTCTGTTGTGACTTTTTTCAGCATCGTGTCATCAGATACAGAGGTAACTCGTCCAAAGAAAACAGAAATATTCCAGATGAGGTGGGTAAACACATGCTGAATGGTGCCTTCTAAATCACCAAGCTCTGCTTGTACACCTGCCTCCTCTTTTAAGAAATCAATGAGCTGCTCTTTTTCCGTTTTTCTTCCCTTCATGGTTTCCATGTTAGGGAATTCCCATAAATTCGCAAGGAGGCCTGTACTTGGCCGCTTATGAATATATAGGTTACCTGCGTCATCAAATAACACCGCTGCTGCCATTGATTTAGCAGTCGGCTTTTTCTTTTTGCTTTTCACTGGGAGCTCATGCTGAACGCCTTCCTCGAATGCCGAGCAATGCATGTTAACAGGGCAAATGAGGCAGGCAGGGGATGTTGGGGTACAAATGAGCGCACCAAGCTCCATCAGCCCTTGATTAAATTCTGACGGCTTTTCCCGGGAAATGAGCTGATCGACCGCAAATTCGAAAATGTTTCTCGTTTTTGGTTTTGCAATATCATCCCATATGGACAAAATACGAGAAATGACCCTCATGACGTTGCCGTCTACCGCAGGATACGGCTTGTTATAAGCAATACTTAGAACTGCGCCGCTCGTATATGGGCCTACACCTTTGAGCTTTGAAAATTGCTCTTTCGTATCAGGGACAATGCCATCGTAGGATTCATATACTTCTTTCACAGCTGCCTGTAAATTACGCACTCTTGAGTAGTAACCAAGACCTTCCCATGCTTTCATGACCTTTTCTTCATCAGCTAAAGCGAGATCCTTCACCGTCGGAAATTGCTCCATAAACCGGTTGAAATACGGAATGACTGTATCCACTCTCGTTTGCTGAAGCATCACTTCTGATACCCAGACGCGGTATGGATCTTGATTTTCACGCCATGGCAATGTTCGTTGTTCTTTTTCATACCAATCAATTAAATCATGCTGAAAGCCCGCAATATCTTTGCGGTCCAGCTTTTCTTGAATGTCTTTCATATCTATACTCCTTCTCATTGGACCGAGGGCTAACGTTCTGAATAGAACCTTATTTGTTGTATACTGTTTGTAGATACGTTAACATGTTACATTAAATCGGGATAAAGCAAAAGTGATTTTGCACATAGTCTTGATTGGAGACGTATACTTTGTATGATTGTTCCTAAGCATGACAACTAGGAGGTAATCAATTGGACACTGGTACTCATGTAGTAATGGGCATTTCTCTTGGGGGACTTGCACTTTTAGATCCAGCCGTCAGCGCAGATCCACACATGGCACACGCCGTGATGATCGCGACCATCGCCGGCTCCCAAGCACCAGACATTGATACTGTGCTAAAACTAAAAAATAATGCGGTTTATATAAGAAATCACCGAGGATTTACACATTCCATTCCGGCTGTACTGTTCTGGTCATTGCTGATTCCGGCTGTGATTTTCCCATTTGTACCGGGGGCGAATTTACTTCACCTTTGGTTATGGACACTATTAGCCGTTGTGCTTCATGTGTTTGTCGATATTTTCAATGCATACGGCACGCAGGCCATTCGTCCATTTTCGAAAAAGTGGGTAGCGCTAGGGATCATTAATACGTTTGATCCGTTTATCTTTTTTACACACCTTGTCGCCATAGTCGTTTGGGCGATTGGCGGACATCCCGGCTATACGTTCATAACGCTGTACGCCGTGATTTCCTGTTACTATATCGTGAGGGTCATCATGCAGCTTCAAATTAAACGTCAGCTGCGTGCACGATTCGATGAAATTGAAGAGATTATTATTTCGCCTACAATGAAGTTCAGACAATGGCGCATTGCTGTGAAATGTAAATCCTCTTTCCATGTTGGGCGCAGTATGAATGGAGAGGTTGTCATTTTAGACACCTTTAACCGGGTGCCGGTCCCTGACACAGAGATTATGAAAATTGCCAAACAAGATGAAAACATTTCAGCCTTTCTCTCCTTCTCCCCTGTCTATCGGTGGGAAGTGGATAAATACAAGGATCATTACGAGGTGCGGTTCATTGATTTGCGCTACCGAAGCAAAGGTCATTATCCTTTTGTCGCAATCTGCCATATCGACATGGACCACCAAATCAAAAATTCCTATACCGGCTGGATTTTCAGTGAAGAAAAACTGCAAAAAAAATTAAGACTCGGCTCTGTGTGAGCGAGTCTTTTTTTGTGCTTCACTCTTACAACTTCGTCATATATTCCACAATAAACTCCCAAAATCCAGGTCCTTCTTGGTAAATCAGCCGGTCTACTTTTTCGATAAGTTTGATATAGAGTTCTTGTTCGAGGTCTTCTCTTTCTTGATATGCCGTGTTTTGTAGTTTCTTTTTGATCATGGGTGTGAAGGTTTCAATGAGTTCTTCCATTTCTCCATTGGTCATTTTGTCTTCGTGCACGGACATCTCCCCCTGTTTCTTCTTTTAGTTTGTTGAGTGCTTTTTTGTGAATGTTTGAGATGTTTTGTCTTGTTTCGCCTAACTGATCGGCTATTTCTTTCATTGTTTGACCTTCGACATAGATTTGGGTTAGAACCATTTTTTGTTTTTCTGTGAGCTGCTGGTAGGCCTTGTACAATGTTTGATCTTGCAGATGTTCTCCTAAGTCTTGCTGATTGAAGAGCACGGCTTCATACGTATCTGTTTGAACAGGGTCTTTCACTTCTTGCGTATCAGGATGGTCGAGTATGAGCGGAAAACGCTGCTGTTTCTTTTTTACTCGTTTGTCAAAGTCGACTGAAAAGATGCGTATCATTGTGGAGATATACTTGATGATGCGGATTTTCTGATAGAACTGTTTGAACTCGGAATCTAGTTTTTTGGCATTTTCCTCGTTTGGCTCTTCCATGACTTGCCGGAGCAGCTGCTCGTTTTTCGGGTTGCTTAAAAACTGCTGAATGAGCGGGTGATCAATGATTTCCTTCCATTTTGCTTTCAATAACAGCCGATAATCCATGTGCATCCTCCCCTTTGTTCCCTCTACTAGCATTAAGTGGACAAAAGTTAAAAAAAGTAAACTTGGTGAAACGGGTCTAATGGTTCATTTTATCCCCCTCTGCTTTCCTTTTTCTTCTTTCATACCACTTATATAGAAGACGAGTATCCGCTGGGGGGTGAGACAAATGGAGACCTTTTTTTCAGAGGAATGGTTGAAGCAGCTCGGTCAGGCTGGCTTCCCTACCATTTTGACGGTTTACTTGCTGACACGCTTTGAACGAAAGTTTGATGAATTAAGCAAGCTCATCCAACGATTAGTCGCTGCTCAAAAAAATGATGAATCAGATTGACATCTGCTTGATTCGTTTCACCTTATGAAAACGAGGGCGAAATGAAAGGCCTTTTAGTCACCTCACACAATACGATGTTGAAAGGGGATTTTATCATGAGTGAAAAGCAAAATGGAATACCACAGCCGATTCGAGGAGAAAAAGGAGCAACGGTCAAAATTCCACGTAATCTCGAGCGGGACAGACAAAATCCAGATATGCTCACGCCGCCAGAAACCGATCATGGAACAGTCTCCAACCTGAAATATTCTTTTTCTGATACACACAATCGTTTAGAAAAAGGCGGCTACGCCCGTGAGGTAACAGTCCGCGAACTGCCGATCTCTAAAAGTCTTGCATCTGTCAATATGCGGCTAAAGCCTGGTGCGATTCGTGAGCTGCACTGGCATAAGGAAGCGGAATGGGCGTACATGATTTATGGGGAAGCCCGGATTACATCGGTTGATGCAGAGGGGCGCAATTTTACAGAGGATGTGACTGAGGGTGATTTGTGGTACTTCCCTTCTGGCCTGCCGCACTCTATCCAAGCACTTGAACCGGGAGCTGAATTCTTGCTTGTGTTTGATGATGGGTCATTCTCAGAAAATAGTACGTTCCAAGTAACCGATTGGCTTGCCCATACGCCAGAGGAAGTCGTGCTTAAGAACTTCGGTATGACAAAAGAGCAGTTTGACAAGCTGCCAGAGAAAGAAAAATATATTTTCCAAAAAGGAATTCCTGGTTCCCTTGAATGTGACAAGGTGAAAACAGAGCAAGGAGAAGTCCCGAATTCCTTTAAATATGAGCTGTTAAAACAGGAGCCGATTACGTCAAGTGGCGGACAAGTGTGGATTGCGGACTCTACCAATTTCAAAGCGTCTAAAACGATTGCATCCGCTCTTGTGAAAGTTGATCCAGGTGCCATTCGCGAGCTGCATTGGCATCCAAATACGGATGAATGGCAATATTTCATTTCTGGAAAAGCACGAATGACGGTATTCGCTTCTGATGGACATGCGAGAACCTTCAACTATCAGGCGGGAGACGTTGGATATGTCCCATTTGCGATGGGGCATTATGTAGAAAATACAGGCGACGAACCGCTTTATTTCTTAGAAATCTTTAAGAGCGATCATTATGCAGATATCTCACTTAATCAGTGGCTTGCGGTCACACCGAAACAGCTTGTTCTTGATCATTTAGATCAAGGCGAAGATTTCTTAAAACTGCTTGATGCTGAAAAACATCCTGTGATCGCTGCACCTAAAAAAGAGGATTAACGTATGACTTCCTGCAAAAAGGCTGTCCTTTTTGCAGGTATCTTCATGTAAGGGAGTGTTTGTTCAACTATGCAGCAATCTGTTCACGCTTTATGGCAAGGGCTGAAATGGTTCATGGCGGCGTCGGCTGTCTGTTACATATTTTTGTTGTTTTGTGTACTGTTCTTTCATTTAACGGGTGCTTTTTATCAATCGATTTTATCGATGCTTTTATTTATGGGCATCTATGTGATACTTGGGATATCCTTTGAGCATGTGGAGCATATGCTCATGAGGGTTGTTAGAAAGTGCCGTTCCAAAAAACGCTCCATCGTTTTCTATGCCATATCCATTCATCTCTTGTTTATTTGGGGGGCTGTCTATTTATCAGATGAAATGGTGGGGGGCATTTTACTATCTACTTCTGAGGAAGTTCTCTTTGCCCTAAGCCTTTGGTTGTTTCATTTTTTGTTTGATTATGCGACGTTTTCGTTTGAGAAAGAAGCTTAGTGATTTGCTTCATATAATCGATCAGCCCTTGGAAGATAAAAAAACACCACTTATGATGAAAAGTGGTGTTTCTTGTGTTTTCTTCGTGCATATAGGATCGCACCGATCAAACTGACGAGTGAAATCAACGCGAGAATTCTGATATAAGGCGGATAGTAGGTTAGCACAATCTCATTTTTGCCTTTTTCTATTGGAAAACCGATAAAGGCGTAATTGGCTTGTTCAATATCGGTATGCTTTCCGTTTACCGTGAGCTCCCAGCCTTTTTCATATGGTACTGGCAAGATCATATAATCATCGCCGCGTTTGTTATCATATGAAATCGTAAAGCGGTTGTTTTCGAGCTTTACTTGCTGGCTGCCATTATCCTGTTTTTCTTTTTCATATGCTTTTTCTAGAATGCGGTAAGGCTCTTGGTACAGCTTCAGTTGATCGAGTTCATACGTCCCTTTTGGTACTCGAATGGAAAGGATTTTTTCCGCAGGGACTCGAATCGTCACTTCATTGACGCCTGTTTTGTAGATGGATGTATTGCTTTTTCGTGAGGTGACGTAGTTGTCAACGGATAACTGAAATCCTTCGTTTCGGTCTGTCCGCTTCACATAAAAGCTCACATACACATCTCCAGCGCGGGCCATATCATCTGGCAGCGTGATATTCAGGCCGCCTGTTTCTCCGTATACATCAAGCACACCATGTTCGTATATAGCTTGTTCGGTATGAATATTTGTATCCTTGACTCGATTTGGCGTGCGCTCAATTTCAGCGTTTCCTTTTTTGTCTAAAATCACACCTTGCAGCATTGCATGCTCTCTATCAAGCGCTGAGGCATTTTTTAAGGATTCTTCTGAATAAACGGCGCTTGTTGTTCTTGCAAATGGCAGCGGCCGTGTATTTTCATACACTTTATAATGCTCGCTTTCCAATATTGGCTTAAAATAAGCTGGTGGTGAGTAAGGCATCGTATTGTCTCTCATATAATACTTTCCGTAGGTCAGGCTGTATAAATTCACCCTGTCCCCCATTGTTGCATAACGGCTGACACTTTCACGTCCCATATCGATTTGCAGGTCATTCCAGTAGAAATTGAGCAACTGCTGATTCAATATACTTGAATACGCACTCATGCCTTGAAAGCCTTCAAATAACGGGGTATTGTTGCGCACGCCATTCATCCAATCAATCCGGGCAAGCGGATCTTTTGAAGAGCGGCTTTGAATCTGCTGAATGAGCTTCATTTGCTCATGTCCAGCATATGCCTCACTATTCAGATACGTATCTGATACGCTCTTAATATTGCTTCTTTCAGATAAGTAGCCCTGCTGATACACGCCTGCTGTCAGTAAGCTGACAACGATGAGCACAGCTGAAAAGAGACGAAGGTGCTGGCGTTTTTCCGCATGAATCACAAGGAAAAACACGCTGATCACAAGCAGCCCTATGCCTGTAAATACAACAACATCCATATTTCCCTTTGCTCGTTCTGATAAGATGACTGCGAGAAGAAACACGATCCAAGCGCCTAAGACCGCACGCTTTTTCCACTTCCACTCGATTTGCGAGAAATGCTTGATGGTGATGGCTACGACCGCTCCAACTGTAAAGGCAAGAATGTATTCAAATCTGTACTGCGGTGCTGAAAAACCATTAAACACGCTCGCCATCTTTGGACTGTAGTGAAAAACAATAAGCAGAACGCTGATCGATGTAAACATAAAAAACCACCTGTTCCGGTAAAGCGGAACGAGGAACATACAAATGAGAAAAATCACAGGTAATAAATACACCCTGCTTGTAAACAGCAGATGATCATGCAGATCAAACCAAGGTATAGATTGATCATATGGCGGTCTTATATTATTAAGAAATCCATAGACAGACGGGACAAAAAAGGCAGCACTGATACCAAAGGATAACAGCGTAGAGACCGCCAGCGTCCAGAATACCTTCCACCCGTTCTCCTCACTTCGCAGCTTGATGATATATCTGAAGACAAGATAGATCGCTAAAAAGATAAAATGAATATAAGCAAAGTAAAAATTGTTGATGAGCATCAGGCTGCAACTCGCAATAAACCAAGCCGGCTTACCCGTTTTGAAAATCCGTTCAACCCCAAGTACAAGCAGCGGGAGCCACATCATACTGTCGGTGAAAAACTCCCAAAACGTTTGATGCCGAAAATACACAATAGACAATCCGTAAATTGCGGCTCCTGTTAATGCGCTCAGCCTATGCTGAACCATTGAAAGAAGCACACGGTAAGCGATGAACAGAATAAGTGTCAGCTTGATCACACTCAGCCAAATGACGGCATTTGCCCAGAAATGGATGTCCGTTGACTGGATAAGATGAAGTGCATTCATCAGCCAGACGACAGCGACCGTGACCATAAAGACAGTCGACGTTGTGAAATAATAACCTAATTGCGTATATGTACCGCCGCCTAGACCGAATTGATAGGAATAAAAGAAGTTCCCTTTGACGTATTCATCGTACAGCAGCTTTTTAAATGGGAGCATTTGTGAGATCCCGTCTCCATCTCCTGTCATATACCGGCCTTGCGTATATTCATATAAGAAAAAGGAGTGTCCTAATAAAGCGAGAATGAGGCACATTCCTATGATTATCCATCTACGTTTCATCATCTAAATCCTTTCCACAAAAGATCCACTGTTCTTTGAAACAAAACAACCCAGCAAGCGATTCGTGCTTGCCGGTTATTTGACTCCACGTTATTTAAATAACTGCGTTAACACTCGGTCTTGTTCCTTTGAGCTTGTCTCTTGTTCCATCACATTTGATTCCTGGATTAAATAATGCGGCCTCTTTTTCGTTTCATAATAGATACGGCCAATATATTCTCCAATCACGCCTAGACTCAAAAGCTGGACACCCCCGAGGAACAGCACAGCTGATATTAAAGTAAAATAACCCGGCACCATAATGCCCGTTCTGACGATTTGAATAAAGGTGGCCACGATGTAAATCAATGAGAGAAATAAGATCAGTATGCCGGTATAAAAACAAATTCGCAGCGGGCGGTTGTTAAAAGAAATGACGCCATCTATGCCATAGTTAAATAATTTTTTCAGTGACCATTTTGTATCACCATGCTGTCTTTCTACATTTTCATAATAGATGACCTTTTCTTCAAACCCAATCCAGCAAAAAAGCCCTTTTGAAAAACGATTTCCCTCTTTCAGCTGAAGCAGTGCATCGATGGCTTGGCGTGAAATTAAACGGAAATCCCCGACGCCATCACGCAAGTCCACTTCTACTACCTTGTTCATCACCTTATAGTACATGGATGACAGGTAAGAGCGCAGCTTGCTGTCACCTTTACGATTCCGTTTGGCAATGACTTGATGGTAGCCTTCTTCATACCCTCTGACAAAGTCCTGAATTAAATACGTCGGGTGCTGCAGATCGGCGTCCATAATAATCGCAGCTGCTCCTTTTGCATGTTCAAGACCTGCCAAAATAGCGGCTTCCTTTCCAAAGTTACGCGAAAAGGATATATATTTGACCTTTGCACTTTTGCGAGAGAGCTCTCTCATGTATTGAAGCGTATTGTCTTTGCTTCCATCATTCACAAAGATGATTTCAAAGTCATAATGAAAATCGCGAAACTCTTCCTCGAGTGCCTCAAAGATTCGTCTGATGTTTTCACCTTCATTGTAAGAAGGAATTATCACAGAGAGCAATTCCCGTTCCATATCGCACCTTCTCTTCACTTTTTTCACATAGTCTGATATGTTCATTATTCCTTTTTTGTCAGAAAACGAAACCCTTTTTTATTATCCATAAATTACATGTCTCTTTAATCGTTTCATTATATCAGAGTTTTATTTCCAGTGATTTTCAGCAGGATGAATTTAATGTAATTTTAAGTTTAATCATTGTAAAAAGCCTGTAATTTCGATCACAGACTGGGTATTGTTTCATAAAGTTATTTGTTCATTTGTATATTTTCCTATTTATTGAAAAAGATGAATGAAGTGAAAGGGCAACCTTTTAATGAAGCAGCCCTCGATTGTTTTGTTGCAGATGCTCGTTTGCCTTTGATTGTTTATTTTGAAATAGATGCAGCTGTGCGCCGTAGCTCTCGATCCACTCTTGGACAATTCGTTCTGTTGTTTCCTGTCCTTTATACTTGCGGCCAGCCTTTGCATAAGTCGTTTCAAAATCACTCCAAAGCAGCTCTACCCATGTACGTGCTTCGTCATATGTCAGCATATTGTTTTTTTCCATGAGTTGTTCTGTTAGTCGCTCAAAGTATTGTTCCATGCTTGTTCCTCCTTCATCTAGCAGAAAGTGCCTTTTTAAAAAAACTTCTTTTTTCATATACTACCCTTACGTCTTCAAAAGACGCAAATGATTTGTATTGTTTGGAGGGAATCGATATGCGTAATAAAGCAAAAGGCTTTCCAAATCAGGTAAATCACAAGTTTGAAGGCGAACCAGGCGCTACAGATGCTTATGCGTCTAAACGGCCGAATGGTGAAACGAATACACGTCCACAGGAACGTATGAGGGCATCAGGGAAACGCTAATTTTTCCAAAGGGAGTGCTTGAGATATGAGTTCAAATGGGAAATCGTATATGGCAGACTTTGTTCAATTAAGGACAACCGCTTACCCTCAACCATGGGCAAATGCAAAGCATTCTGCCTCTCAGGTCAACGGAGAAACGCAGCAAACGCAGCACGACATCGTACTTCAGAACAACGTCCGTAAACAACGTTCGAAGTAAAGAAAAGGACTGATCTCTTTGGATCAGTCCTTTTGCGTCAGCATTGAAATCGGCAGGGCATCTTCCTTATTTGGAGCCGATACTCTATATCCCCATGCAAACACGCCATTTAAATATTCCACATAAAACTCTTCTTCTGTGTCTTTGATTTGATAAGTCGTTTTCGTTTGAATCAAGGCTGGATCTAATAAATAGGCTTTCGCCATATCGATTTTCCGTTCTAAAACTGCGTATTCATTCACAATGCCAAGCTGCTCAGCCTTTCGTGCTTTTTCAGAAAGGGCGGCAATCTCCTGCTTCAATTCGTATTCTGTCATCTCACTATAGCGTTTTTCCATCTGTCATTCCCCTTTGTCTAAAACGTGATCAATTGTATCGAGATCAAAGCCTTTTCTGAATAAAAATTGCTTCACTTTCATCTTCTTTTCAAATGATCCGTCATATCCTACCTTGCGTTTTGCCTTCTCCAGCATATAAAGGAGGGCCTCTTCTTCCTTTTCCTCTTCTTGTCCATCATAGGCTTCTTGAAGGGCTTTATCAATGATCTCAAACGAAAAACCCTTTCGCTGCAGCTGCAGCTTAATGCGCTGCTCGATCTCTTTTGCAGAACGATTTTTTTCTTTTTTAACAAGCTTGAGAACCTGCTTAACAGCTTCCTCTAGCTGTAAGTCATCAGGGTATTGCGATAGCGCCCGTTCAATCGTGTCATCGTCTATACCTTTGAGCTTCAATTCTTTTTTTAGGACGGACGGTCCTTTGCTGTTCGTTTTGCGATGGGTGCTGACATAGGCTTCTGCAAATTCAAGATCATTTACATACTTATAATGCTTTAATTTGTGTATAATTTCACTAATAGCAGGTGCCGGGATTTCTTTTTTCGTTAAATAATCGGTGACTTCTTTCACTGATCTCATACGGTAGGATAAATAATCAACGGCCTGCTGAAATCCTTTTTTCACCGAATCACCGAATTGAATCTCAATGATATCTGCTTCGTCCAGCTCTTTGCCTTTTTTCAAATCGTGCTGGACGAGCACATCTAAATCAACACTAAAGGCGTACTTTTCATCAAGAAAGATGTTGACCCGCTCTGTATTGTTTTTCTGAGCAGAAATTTTTGTAATATAGGGCATCCTGTGATCACTCCTTTTCCAAAACAGTCAGGATGTTTCTTCTGATTCAAAATCGTGAAAGATATAGGTATGTATATGAGAGGAGAGATGTCAATTGAATATCGCCATTACCGGAGGAACCGGTTTTATCGGCCAGCATGTTAAAAAAGTGCTCGCTGCTGAGGGACATCATCTATATATTTTAACAAGAAATCCAAAGGAATCCGAACAAAATCATTTACATTATGTGCAGTGGCTGACCGAAGGTGCTGCGCCTGAGCATGAATTGCCTGCCATCGATGTATGGATTAACCTTGCTGGAAAATCCATTTTCACACGCTGGACAGACAAGGCAAAAGAAGGCATCCTCTCCAGCCGTCTCAAATCAACACAAGAGGTAAGACGCATTATAGAAGCGCAGGAATCAAAACCATCTGTGCTGATTCAAGCAAGTGCTGTCGGGATTTATGGCACATCTCAAACAGGAGATTTTACGGAGGAGTCACCTCCTGCAGATACTGATTTCTTAAGTCATACATCAAAACTTTGGGAGGCTGAGGGGCAAAAGATTGAAGCCCTCGGCATTCGTACGGTCTACACACGCTTTGGCGTCGTGTTAGGAGAAAAAGGCACACTGCCGCTGATGACACTTCCTTACAAGCTGTTTGCCGGCGGGACAATTGGCGCTGGCTCGCAATGGGTTTCATGGGTGCATGTTGAGGATGTAGCACATCTCATTGCCTATGCGATTCATAATGACGACCTCTCAGGCCCGCTCAATGTGACATCACCGAATCCTGTTCAAATGAAACAGCTTGGACAAACCATTGCTTCTGCCCTTCACCGTCCCCATTGGCTGAAGGTGCCATCGTTTGTGATCAAAACGGCACTCGGTGAAATGTCATTGCTTGTTTTAGAAGGCCAGCGTGCTCTGCCAAAAAAAGCACTGCTCTCTTCTTATGACTTTTTGCACCCTGAACTAAAAGAAGCGATTTTGCATTCTAAGGAATAAATGTTGTCAAAAACACCCATCCTATTAGAAATGATATGAGGGGGCGATTTTGATGAAGAAAAAAGAACACCAGCCAACTTCAAAGCTGAAAAAAACTCAGGAAGTCCTGTATCAGCAGGAATTCAAAAAAGCGGAAAGAGCAGCAGAAAAAAGAAACAAATAAGACGGATATTCCCCTCCAACAAGCACATAACTAAAGTGATCTTGTAAAGGAGGGAAAGGCTTTGAAAAAAGACCAACACAAAAAATCCAACCACGAGCTCGCAGCACAAGAGACGGATGGCGAATATGTTGAATTTTCCAAAGAACTTGCAGATCCGAATGACTTAAAAGCAATGGCACGTATGAAAGCAGCCGATCAGCGCGCCAAAAAACAATAAGTAAAAAAGCAGACCTTATTCAGCGGTCTGCTTTTCTTTTATTTGATTTCAGTAAGAAGACTTGATGCTTTCTGGCGTGATTTTTCCTCAGGCACCTCTTCTGGATAACCTATATGAAGGATCGCAGCAAACCGTTCGTTTTCCTTTAATCCCATGTCTTGTTGAAAGCCTTTATCGTATAAAATACGTCCGCTCTTCCATACCATACCGATTCCTTGATCCCATGCAAGCAGCTGGAGATTTTGAATAAGCGCGCTCACGGCGGCAAAATCATCATTTCTCACCACAGGGTTCTCGTCTTCTTTTAGTACGACAAGTAAAAGCGCTGGGACCTTAGAAAAGTAATCTCTGTATTGATTGATCTTTTCTTCTTTTGCATCTGGGTTGTTGCGCTGAAAGAAAGCAATGAAGCGCTCTACAAATGTGGCTTTGGCTTCATCCGTCACCGCATATAAAAAGCGCCACGGCTCCGTGATTTTATGGTTCGGCGCATAGACTGCATCCTCTAATAGCGGCTGAAGCTGTTCAATCGTCACCGGTGTGTCTTTGAATTTGCGAATCGATCGTCTATATCTGACAGCGTCTCGAACCGTTAACGCGTCTGTTTGTTGTTTCGTTTCTGGCATATATGTCATCCTCTCAATCAACCTTAATTGAAATTGATTCTCATTCACATTATAAACATCATCGCGTGCAGTTGCAAATCAAGTATCTCTCCTCCCCGTCTGCTAAATAGTTGTTTGACTTTTTCAAGTAATGTTACAATCATATTACGTTTTAAACAAATTTTGAGAAAAAAGCCAAGATGATGAAATGATTTTCAAGTATTCCCATTTTGTCTGATTCAGTTTTTTTGTCAAAAGGCTTTCAACCATGATTGGAAGGGAGGCTTCTGGATGGAATGAAAATTAATATTGGACAAATCATTAAACTCTATCGTTATAAACAAAATATGACCCAATCTGAATTGGCAGAAGGAATTTGTTCTGTCTCTCATTTAAGTAAAATTGAAAATGGCTCAAAGGAGGCCAATCAAGATACGATCAATCTGCTGCTTGAACGGCTTGGTATCAGCCAAGAAAAGCTGTCACAAAAGGCGCGTCATCTGCTATCACTTTTGGATGAGTTTCAAATGAATATGTACTTCTATGCTCTCGATCAGGCTGAACAAAATGCAGAAATGATCATTCAGCACGAGGAGCAGTTCTTTTCACTGGATTTAGGCATACAGTATCATTTGTCTTTATTTCAATTTTATTTATTAACGGAAAAACAGCCGCTTGCCTTAAAAACACACCGCGTGCTCAAAAAATTCGAAAAAACGTTTATTGAAACGGAAAAAGAAATTTTTGAATATCTAGACGGTATTCATCAAATTAAAATTGGTCAGCTTGAGGATGGGCTGAAAAAGCTTGAAAGCTGCTTTTCCTACGCCTCAGTTGAACAAAGTGATTTGTATTATCACTATGCAAAAGCACTCGGAAACATGGGACAGCTCGGTGACGCGCTTGAAGCGACACATCAAGCGATGGATTTATATAGACAAAAGAACAATTTCAAGCGGATTATTCACTGTACACTTATTCACGGCGTGATCTCACTTGAACTAAAAGCCTATCAAACTGCGAAGAAATATATAAAGGAAGTGATTTTGCACACTTCCCTTTACCCTGATGCCTATATTAAAATGTCCGCATATTTTTATTACGGGGTGCTCTTAAAACGTGAAGGTGATTTCTCTTCAGCTGTGCCTTATTTACTAGATTCACTCAATTACTTTAATCAAGAACAGATAGAAGACCGTTACTGTGAAACGCTATATGAAATTGCGACACTATATGCTGAATATGACCGCAAAAAGGCACTTCCCTACATACATGAGCTGTTAAAACAGCCTCGTATTCAGCCAAACTGTTTATATATGATCAAAATCTATAAATTGATGATTGAGGAAAATCCTCTTGATTTGAAAACCTATTTGATCGAAGCAGCCCTTCCTTACTTTGAACACAATGAGCTGCACAGTGAATATTTGTTTGCGCTTAGAACCTTGCTTACCTATGCAGGTGCTGAGCTTGATGATCAGGCCTATAAGTTCTACACAAAGAAGCTGCTAGATCATTTAACAGTATATCTTCCCTATTACAAAAAAGCATGACCTTCTGCCGATCGAAGGTCATGCTTTTTCTATTTATTAAATGGTCTTTTGCTGATCTGTGTCATGATGGTTCATCCGTTTGACAGAATGAATATACCGTCTTTTTGCAAAAAAATCGTACGCATGCTGTCCAAAGCCAAGCCAAATACTGAGCATGATGAATGGGACCGTTCCCCATAATGCAGGGATATGGCAAGCCATACGCAGCCAAGTATAGATCCCTGAATTCTTTTGATTTTTGGCTAGGGAAATAGACACGATTCGTTTTTCCGCCTTCTCTTCACTGATTTTATTCAGCCTGAGCAGCTGCGAGTGTCTAAAGGATTCAAAGTGAATCCGATTTTTCCAATCGAGTGATTTTAACAAATCAATCATTTTTGCACATGAAGGACTTTGTCCATCATAAAACACAAGCAGTCTCAGTGATTTGATGGAACGCTGTTCTCTTTTTTTCGATTCAGCGAGCTTCTTTTTTTCTTGATCGAGATAAATGATTTTTTTCATAAATTAATCGCCTGTCCTTTTCTGTCATTTTTTTAGTTCGTTCAAAGGAGATTACAACTAGATTACTATAGTTGCTGGGCCTCTTGTATTGGGAAAAAGCCAACCCTTGTGCGTTATATGAGCCTTTGGATAAGGGCAAAATCATTGATTTCATGGCATATATGAGGTTTTTCAACTAAAAGTGGTTGGGAAAATCGTGGTGCTTTGCGGTTTTCTGCGGTTTTTGATAGAATTCTGCGGTTTTCTACACCTTTATGCGGTGGTTTTGTAGGTAAAACGCAAAAACAAGATAAAAAAAGACTACTTCCCATTGCGGCGAAGTAGTCTTTTGGTTTATATTTTTGCCAAAACTTCTACTATTTCTTTCTCAATATCTTTCCATAAGTAGCGGTCTGTCGTATAGTGATGTGCGGCTTCTTTCGCAAATACTTGAAAAGCTTCTTCATAATCAGGTGCATCTTTGTCCGGTTTTTTCTCGTCCACAAAGCGCTGTGCTTCTGCTGAGCGAGGTCCCCATTTCCCCACTTCATTCCCGTCCTGATCAATGATGACGATAATCGGAATCGATCTTGCGGTCCCGTTCGTTAAATACTGATCCATCAGGTCTAGATTCTCATCCCGAATGAAATAGCGCGCATCAATGAGTGCTTCATTTGCAATACGCATGAAAATCGGGACATTGACCATTGCATCCCCACACCAATCCGCTGTGATGACAAGTGCTCTGAGCTTTTTCTTTTGCAGCTTTTGAAGCAGCTCTTTTTCTTTTTGATGAATTGCGTACTGGTTGTACACCGTGAGTAGATTTTCCCGGTTTTTCTCCATGTTGTGTACATATGTACGTTCAGCTAATCCCTTTGTAAACCATTCATTTAATGTCATATGAACATCCCCCTTACCCTTCAACTTTACCACTTTTGCTATTCTTTTGTCTAAAAAAACCTTCACCTAGTGAAAGGTAAAGGTCTTTTGGTTTATCGACGCCGATTTCGATTTGGGTCCGTCCCAATCAGCTTGGTGACAAGCACCATTGTGACAGGCAGTGACGTATTTTTTTTATACGCTAAATATTTCCCACGCCATTCAGGCTTATACTTCTGTTTAAACGACCGTAAACCGCTGAAGCTGTACATATATCTGACATTGTTGAAAATAACACTCGCCAAACGCTCCGTGAGAAAGGACTGATGGAACGTCCCCACATTCGATAAAGGTGCCATTCCCATGTTAAACGATTTATAGCCTTTTTCTTTCGCCCATTGAAACAGGTGGATAAACAGCGCATCCATCATCCCGTTCGGTGCATCATGCATATGACGCATTAAATCGATGGAAATCTCCCCTTCTTGATACATCGGCATTAATGATACAAAGGAAATGATTTGCCCTTGTTCATCCTTTAAAATCGCAATCGGTGCTTTTTGAAGATAGTCTTCTTGAAAATAACCGAGCGAAAACCCTTTTTCTTTTTTCTTTCCGAGCCAGCTGTCAGAGATTTGTTTTAAAGTTGAGATCAACTCATTTGAAAAGGGAGGTTCCAGCATTTCAAAGGTGTAGCCTTCTCGTTCAAATTTATTCGCCACAGCTCGTAAATTTGATTTTTTCTTACCTGACAGAGTAAACGTTTCTAAATCGACCATGGCTTCTTCCCCAAGCTTAAAGAAGTGAAAACCTAAGTCATGATAAAGAGCCATCCCTTCTCGTTCTACTTGATAAAAAGCGACGCGGTAGCCGGCTTTTTCTGTCTCCTGTAAAAACTCTTCAAGTACAAGCGGATAAGACGCCTCACGTCCAGATGGATCTCCGAGCACAATGACGCAGCGGCCAATTCGTCCAAACTGAAGCATCGCTTCTCCATCACTTGAGAAAAATAGTTTTTTGTCGCCTAAAAAGCCAAGATGACTGAGGGCATTTCCGCCTTTTTCTTCTAAAAACGTTTTTAATTTTTCCTCATCTGCTTTTTCTCCAATCGGAAATGCTTTCTTATTAAAAATCAATTTACTAATGAAGAAGAAAAGCGGGACACCGATGAGAGCAATCATGCTTGTCATCGTGATATGCCGTTCATTGTGAACGAGATAATCCTTACTCAAGAAATGCCCTATTTTTGTCCAAATATAGTTGCCAATGACATTATAGTTAAAGAGCACGAATAAATATCCAGCGGCAGCCGCCACAAACTGATTCAAAGAATAAGGTGCCTGCTGCTTCACAAATTGATTTCGAAGAGAGAAAAACACAGCCATGATGACTGGCAAAATAAAGATCAGACTGAGGTTAAACCCCTTTAACAAAGTAAACACAAAACCGCCTGCTAAGGAGATCATTGTCAGCACGTACGATCTTTTCGTTCTTTTATACACTTCAATGGACAAAATCATCAGAATGATTCCGAACATTAAAGAAAGACCATTAAATCCTGATAAAAGAAAGCGCGGAATGCTGGTAATCACACCTAATCGATCGACTGGAAGCACAACAGATGCCATGATAAGCAAGCCGCTTCCAAAGGTTAAAATCGATAAAGATCCGTACAATAACCGGATTAATAAAGCACGGTGCAAAACAATTAAGACGTTCGTTGTTTCAATGGCAGGTGCCATTTTCGGATTGCCTTCAAGACGTCTAAGCGTCGTGCCCGTTAAATCGTAAGCAGCTAGACAAAGCCCTAGGATAAACGGGAAGATTGAGTACACGAAGCGATACAAGACGAGCGCCGTCAGAACCATCTCTTTATCAAAACCAATGTACTGCATGCTCAGTAAAAAGATGAGGTCAAACGAGCCAAATCCGCCCGGAACCATACTGATTAAACCGCCAATTGATGCAATCGCAAATACACCTAATACAATTCGGACATCGACATTCATTCCCATAGAGACGACAGCCATGTACATAACAAGTCCAGCTGCCAGCCATTCTAAAAATGATGCACCGATATAAGCGTAAATTGGATGCTTTAGTCCATTTTCACCGCTCTCAATCGAGCTTTTTCGAATAGATGCCATGACGATATATATTGGTACAATACAGGCAAAGATAATGACAAATGCCCATAGCCACGGCTCCTGGCTGATAATACTTTCAACAGGAAGCACCCTGACCAAGATCAGATCACTGAAAATAGATAAGCCCAAAAGGACAGAGGAAGTCAAAAGGGCAATGCCTTTCAGCAGTTTTTTCGTATCTGTTATGTACTCCTTATAGAGAAGCGTTCTAAGCCCTGCTCCTGATAGACCGCCGAATCCAAGAACACTGTTAAAGGAGTTTGCAATCCAGGAAATGCGAATCGTTTTCCAACCGCTGATCGGCATATTTAGGCTTTTTCGTAAAATAAAATCATATAAGGACATCGATAAAACCGCAACAAGTCCAAGAAAGACAAGAATAAACAAATCCATTCGGTTCAAGCTGTCAATAATATAAAACGTCTTTTTAATGGAAAGTCCGCTTAGCTCCTGCTTCGCGACAAAGATCAATACAAGGATAATCACGATCGGAAAAAGCATTTTTAAGATCGTCATACCCGTTTTTTTGTTCCACATGTTTTTCCCAACTTTCTAGGTTGCTTCAATTATTTCAACTGAACATTATTATACAACAAATACCACTTGATTCATGCAGTTTAACATTCAAAAGCTTGACGAACCTTTCAATTAGAAGTAAAAATCAGTAATATAAAGAAAAAGAGCCGCTTAAAGGAAGTGAACAAGCGTGGAATATAATATTCATGACACCACCGTATTAAAAGAAGAGATTCTATCTCCAGAGGAAAAAAAGACATGGGTTCTTTATATGAAAGTGCTCACAGCTGCAGGTCTTGGAGATGTTTCTGAATGGATGAAGCTTGATATGAGTATGCCTCAAATGAAGGTGCTCATGCTGCTCAATAACCATGGCTCTCTCAAAGTATCCGAAATCGCTGAAAAAATGGGCGCTTCTTTGTCCAATATGACAGGTCTGCTTGACCGGTTAGAACAGTCTAACTTTGTCGTGCGAAAGCACTCTGAGCGTGACCGGAGAATCATTGTCGTAGAGCTGACAGAGGAAGCGAAAAATATTTTCAGAAGTATTTATCAAAAAGGACACGAAAAAATCAAAAATTCCCTGCAGCGGCTCAATGACGAGGAAAAAGAAAAAGTCAATGAAGGCCTTGCTATCTTAGAAAAAGCACTGCGTCCTGAACGCGGCTAAAAAAGTAAAAAAGAAAAAAGACGGTCACTTGAGGTCCGTCTTTTTTGTTTCTTCTATTTGTCGATCTGGGGTGAAAAGATTTTTACGAATGACTTCCCTGTCATCCCATAAAAGATAGGCTAAGCCGAAAATGAGAAAAAGGATACTGATCCACGTACCGCCAGGAATCAGCTGTTCAAGTTCCTCAATCGTTCTTTCTGAGCCTAAGCTGTTACTATAGCGTATCTCAAAAAGAACATATTTCGCTATATAAAACAATGCCGCCATACAGATAAACATGGCGCCGACAATTCTTCTTCCAGACATGCGTTTACTCCTTTACTTCCACTGATTTCTTTTGATTAATTCCGTGATATGGGCAAGGTGATGCTTTGAATGCCAGACGTACATTCCCGTTGCATCATATAAGGACACCGTTTGTTGATCGGCAGGGTGATAATAAGAAGCGTTGAAGTCTTTCTCTGACATTCCCCGCAGTAAAGTGACCCACCTGCGATGCAGACTGCTGATCAAAGGCAGGGATAAACTGATGGGCGCCTTGCTGTCAGGAAGTGAGGCAAATCCCTCCTGATCATATGGACGTATGTCCGGTGTATCTTCTGTGAGAGCAAGTTTGAATCGTAAGTATGCATTCAGATGGCTGTCTGCTACGTGGTGAATGAGCTGACGAACAGTCCATCCTCCCGGCCGATAAGGTGTATCAAGCTGAGCATCTGTCAACGGTGCAGTCACTGCTTCATACTCTTCGGGGATTGCAGCCAGCTCATTAATCCATGCTTCCAGCTGTGCTTTCGTTTTTGTTTCTACTGGTTCATATAAGCCAATCGGATATTGTAATGACGTCATACGTTCTCTCCTCTCTCAAATCCTTCAAGAACAAATTTTCCAATCATCTTTCCTTGCTCAAGTGTTTGATGTGCCTGCTTCAAGTTAGCAGCATTGATCGGACTGAGAACCTTTGTTAAGGTATGCGTTATTTTTCCTTGCTCAAATAACTCACTCGCCTCTGTCAAAAGCTCATGCTGTTTGATCATGTCCGCTGTTTCATACATAGGACGTGTGAACATGAATTCCCATACAAATGCCGCACTTTTATTTTTGAGTAACTGAATGTCTAGGTTGTGCTTGTTCTCGACAATGGTACAGATCGTGCCTTGCGGTTTGATGGCTTCTGCCATGCCTTTGAAATGTCCATCTGTATCATTTAAGCATAAAATAAAATCCACTTCACCGATTCCTTTTTCCTTGAGCTGCTCGAGAAGCGGCTGATGATGATCAATGATATGATCGGCACCTAAGGACAGACACCACTCTTTTGTTTCTGGTCTTGATGCGGTTGCGATCACAGTTGCCTTCGCTAATTTGGCTAGTTGAATGGCAATTGAACCAACCCCGCCTGCACCACCAATGATCAGCAAGGTTGAGCCTTCTGCATTCCGCTTCATATGCATCCGGTCAAATAAAGCCTCATAAGCCGTAATTGTTGTAAGGGGCATCGCGGCTGCTTCTGCAAAGGATAGATTAGCTGGCTTTTTCGCCACAATACGCTCATCCACAAGCTGGTATTCACTATTCGAGCCTTGACGCGTAATATCTCCCGCATAGTAAACGTGATCGCCTGGCTGAAATAATGTACACGCTTCGCCCACTTCAACAACCGTACCGCTTGCATCATAGCCAAGAATTTTCAGTTTTTCTTCCTTCTGATCCTTCGGTGATCTCACCTTTGTATCAACTGGATTCACGGACACAGCCTCTATCTTCACCAGTACATCCCTGCCAGACGCTTTAGGCTTTTCAACCTCTTGATCCATCAGGCTTTGCTCATGCTCAATCGGTAAATACTCCAATAGTCCAACTGCTTTCACTCGCTCGCACTCCCTTTCTCCATTCTTTCTTTCCACATTTTATCATAATTTTCTGATGTTTATGGCTGGGTCAAACGAGTGATGGCACATTTATGACCTCTTCAGGGCCTTTCGCCCTCTCGCCATGTATGAAGGACGTGCCTTTTGCAAAGAAGGAACATAAGTGAACCAGCTGTTGGATTTAAAAAATAGCTGAACGTAGTAAAACTGAATGTGCTGCAGAAAAACGATGATTAATAGAAAAAGAGTGAATGAGAGAGTAGTTAGATCTACTCTTCCCTGTATCCATTCATTGATCAAAAGAATCACAAAACCGACGATGAGGAGCTGTTCAACTCTTTGCACGAGCTGGCTAAAGACATGCCCGCGTTTTGTTAGATCACCAGACTGGTGCTTTCTGATCCTTCTCGATTTGTAGAACAAAATAATACTTTCTGTTAGGTTATGAATCATAAAAAGAGCGATGAGGACGAGCAATAAAGGTGATGGGGTATAAAGGACTTGTGCAACGAACGGAAAGACTAAAAAATAACAGGCAATCAATGCGTGTCTGATTGATAAGAGAAATAGGTCTTTTTCTATGGATCTTTTCATCTGTTTCACCTCCATATGTACTACGTTTCATTTGCCGAAATGTTCCCCTTCGCTATCAATAAAGGATGCCTCAAGAAGGCATCCTTTTCATGAATCAAACTTAAAAAGTAGCGCTTAGTACAACTGGACCTTGCGGAAGCTTGTTATCCTTTTTTGGTTCAAGGGTAACAGCCACAGTATCCCATGATTCGTTTGCTTCTTTTTCAGATAACGCATAGGTGACGGTTCCTTCCCCGTTGTTATCTGTTTTAAAAGCACCGGCTGGCACTGGCTGATCTCCTTTAATGAGCCACACTTGATAAACAGCAGATGAATCAAGTTGACCCTTTAAGCCGTCTGCACTCACAACAAGTTCTTTTTTGCCGTTATGCTCTATCACTGAGAAAGCACCTGTCGTTTTTGGTGATGCGGCAGAAGCCAGTGATTTTGTGGCAACAACCCTGACAGATTCTTCCGCCTGCTGTTTTCCATTCGATAAGAAATACACATTTCCAGCTGATGAAATAAGAAGCAGTGCGGCAACGAGCGGTAATAGCCATTGGTTTCGTTTCTTTTGCAGCGGTTTGATTTCGTTTGGCTCAGGTGCAGCCTTTTGCTCTTTTCTATCGCTATTGTTTTCTTCGACTGTCTCTTCTTCAAACACCTGGGATAAAATACGGTCTTTCATCCCTGCCGGAGGTGTTTGGTCTTCGGCTAGAAGTGGAATGTCAGACATGAGCGCTGTCAATTCTTCAAGCTCTTCTTTGCAAGCTGGGCAGTGCTTGATGTGCTCTTCAAATTGCATTTTTTCTTCTCCTTGCAAATGCCCGTTGAAATAATCAATCACTTGATGTTTACACTGAGTCATGCCTCTTCCTCCTTTCCTCCGCGAGACAGTTTCGATCGCAAATGCTTCAAAGACAATCGAACCCTTCCCTTTACCGTACCAATAGGGATGCCCAGCTTTTCAGCGATGCTCTTTTGTGTCATTCCTTTAAAATAGACATCTTCTATGATGGTTTGCTGTTCTTTTGACAATGTAGATACTGCTTCACGTATGATCTGTTTTTCCTCTTTCCATTCCACTTCTTTTGATACATCTTCTTGATGATCGGCTAAATATTCAATATGCTCATCTTCCAAAGCCGTTTCATTCCGGTGCTTTCTTAAGAGATCAATGGCCGTGTTGCGTGACATCATGAATAACCACGAAGAGAATTTCCCTTTATCCGTATGATATTCTCCTATGCCGCGCCAGAGCTTGATAAAGACCTCTTGAAGCACTTCCTCCGCGAGCTCACGGTTTCCAGTCATTTTATAAATAAACGAATATAATACACGTTCATAGCGATCGTACAGCACTTCAAGCGAGGGCTTGTGACGATCATATTTGATCTTGTGATACAGCTCAAAATCTTTCAGTGTGTCCATGGTCATCTCCTTCCTTTTTCATGAGAAAGAGCATGCGCATCCATCATGAAATCCTTCACGTATTGCTTATCACTCGATTTACTGAAATAAGCCTACCTTGTACTTTACTCTTTTTTCAAGGAGAAAAAAAGAGCGCTGAAAAAGGAAGTGTGCTCCTCATGAGAATGTACTTACTTTACGACATAACAGACCATTTGGATCACTCATGATACAAAAGTCAAGAATCCATGTGTGACCACTCTCTAATCAGTTGATCTCTCCATTCAATTGAGGTAGAACGCATTCTTTCCGCATGTCATAATAGGGTGTAAATTGGAGAAATTGGAGTGTCCATATATGATGGTGACGATAGTTCTTTTTTTATTAGCAGGTTTAGCAGAAATTGGCGGCGGCTATTTGGTGTGGCTTTGGCTCCGTGAAGCAAAGCCTGTCAGCTTCGGGATCGCCGGCAGCCTTATCCTAGTCGCATATGGCGTCATTCCGACCTTTCAGCAGTTTCCGACTTTCGGACGGGTTTATGCTGCCTATGGCGGTGTTTTTGTCATTCTTGCTGTGTTTTGGGGCTGGTGGGTCGATCGAAAAACACCTGATCTATATGACTGGATGGGTGCTTTGATCTGTTTGGCTGGAGTTAGTGTGATGTTATTTGCGCCACGCAGTTAATTTCTAACATCAAAAAGGGCTAAAATGATGTTTATTTTAGCCCTTTGTCTTCTTTTCGAACCTTACATTCTAAATTGTGTTTCGTATAAACGACGGTACAGACCATCTATTTTGAGTAACTCTTCATGTTTTCCTTGCTCTTTTACGCCTTCTTTTGTGAGAACAATAATGCGGTCGGCATGCTGAATTGTCGCTAAACGATGAGCAATGATAAAGGTCGTTCGTCCTTCAGCCAGCTCTTCTAATGATGCTTGGATAAATGACTCTGTCTCAGTATCAAGCGAAGAGGTCGCCTCATCTAAAATGAAAATGGGCGGATTTTTCAAGAAAATACGTGCTATCGAGATACGCTGTTTTTGTCCTCCAGATAACATCATCCCACGCTCACCGATCATCGTATCAAGTCCTTTTGGCAAACTTTTGACTAAGTCCGTAAGCTGAGCCTTCTCTACTGCCTGCCAAATTTCTTCTTCAGATGCATTCAGTTTTCCGTATTGGATGTTTTCGCGTATCGTCCCATGAAATAAATAAATGTCCTGCTGTACGACACCAATTTGTGCGCGCAGCGATGCAAGTGTCATCTTTCGCGTTTCTATGCCATCAATTGTAATGCTCCCCTCCTGCCATTCATAAAAACGGGGAAGCAGATTGCAAAGGGTCGATTTCCCGGCACCAGATGGACCGACAATGGCAATTTTCTCTCCTTGCTTGACCTCAAGATTGATGTCATGCAGGACAGGTTTGTTTGGTTCATATTGAAATGATACATGCTCAAAAGTGATATTCCCTTTTAACTGATGGACTTCGATTGCATCCTCATCATCCTTTTCATCTGGTGTTTGATCGATCAGTGATGCGAATCGTTTAAAGCCAGCTGCACCTTTTGGATACATTTCAATGACTGCATTGATTTGCTGAATGGGTCCTAAGAAAATACCTGTTAAAAGGACGAATGAAACAAATTCACCATATGTCATATTTTTTTGCAGCACAAACCATGCACCGCACACGAGGCCAAATACGGTGACACTTTTAATGAGTAAATGACTCACTGCTGTATGCAGCGCCATCATTTGATATGTTGTCAGTTTTGTTTTTCTAAACTGCTCGTTATGCTCGATAAACCGATCCATTTCATGTGACTCATTCCCGAATGCTTTCACCACACGAATGCCGCTAATATTGTTTTCCACACGTGAATGGAATTGTCCAATGCTTGAAAACATTTTATCAAAAGCAGCAGACATTTTTTTCGTAAAGTAGACAGATAATCCGATCAGGAATGGAACGACAATAAATGTGAGAACCGCAAGCTGCCAGTTAATCGATAGCATGAGGCCAAACGCGCCCGTTAATGTCATGATGGCGATAAATAAATCCTCTGGGCCGTGATGTGCCATCTCTCCAATATCCATTAAATCATTGGTCATGCGGGAAACGAGCTTGCCTGTTTTCTTTTGGTCAAAGAAACGGAAGGACATTCTCTGTACATGAGAGAATAGTTGATTCCTCATATCGGTCTCAATATTGATCCCCAGCTTATGGCCAAAATAAGTCACAACGTAATGCATGGTGGAACTGATGACATATAAAATGAGCAGCAAACTGCCCCAGAACCAAATGGCTTCCCAATCACCATTTGGCAGTAAATCGTCCATCACTTTACTGATGGCTAGCGGAAAGGATAGTTCGAGTAAGGCCGCTAGTACCGCACAGGAAAAATCTAATATAAACAGCCCCATATAGGGTTTGTAGTATGAAAAAAAACGTTTGAACAATTGACAGACCTCCTAATGATGAGATAAATCTGTCAATAAATCAGCAAACTTTTCAGCTTGATTCATGACTGCAATGGGATCATAAGGCCAAAAGAATTCTGCATCCAGTTGATAGGTCTGTTCCTTTTTGACAGCTTTTAAACTCTTCCAGATGGAATTATTTTTATCAAATGTCCCGCCATTGGATTCATCAATGAATATATAATCCCCTGCATATTTCGGAAGGGTTTCATAGGAGAGTACCTCATAGCCTGTTTTACTGTTTAAAATTGTATCTTTGACCTCTTTTGGCGGATTCACTTTCAATTGTTGATATAGTGCTTGTCCACCTCGGTAAATTCCGTTCCCATACACAAACACATCATTTTTAAATGCGCCCATGATGGAAACTGTTTCATTCTCTTTTAATACAGATTTTACTTTTTTTCGAGCTGCTTCAATGCGTTGATCAAAAGAGGCGAGAAACGCCTTTCCTTCCTCTTCTTTGTTTAACACCTTGGCCAAGGTTGTGATTTCTTCATGTGCGTCTTTGAATGAATTGTAAGGATATACGAGTGTTGGTGCTATTTTTTTATACACATCATAGACTTTTTCATCCTGCACTGCGGTGATAATTAGATCAGGCTTTAAGCTGAGTGCTTTTTCAGCTGAACGCTCGTCACTAATGTCCTCTATACCTTTGATCTTGTCCTTCAAGTGTACATTCTTTAAATCTTGAGTCGTTGCACCTACAGGGTGAACATCCAATGCAATTGCACTGCCTAAATATCCATCTATGAGAACGCGTTTTGGGTTTGCTGGAATGTCGATTTTTCCTTTAACAGTCTCAATGGTTTTCGTTTGCTGCTCTGTTTCTGCCGTTTTGGCTTCTTCTTTTTTTCCACAGGCTGACAATACCAGCATGAAGATGACAGCACATATCCAATATGTCTTTTTCATATGAGTATTCCTCCTTCATTTCTCCGATACAAATGAGAATAGTTATCAATTACTAGTCTCATGTATTCTACCAACATCATACGAAGTGGTCTATGGAGGATTCTCGCAACTTACATATGGACAATTGTTGGATTGGCTGCCACAGTCAATCGGGAGACAAAACGGTCAATCAAATGAAGAGCCCGCTCCCCTTCATCAAATCGAAAATCCTCTAGTTTTAATGGGTAGAAGTTTCCATTTTTCACAGCGGACAATTGACGAAGAACATCGCTTTCCTCCATCCGCTGATCCATTTGTTCATACCACCCATGTTCAACACCTACAACAAAAAACATGTGATCCGCCTCGTATTCTCTTAACCTTTCTAAAGAAATGACTGTATGTTGATTGGGGAGAAGAACTTCTTCTAGAATCGTCTTCGGAGGCTTTAAGTCAAGCGTTTCGTAAAGGTAGAAGGCACCTCTAGCATCATAGGACCACATGTACACTTTGTCATGTCCTCTCATTTCATAAATCGCGACTGTCTCTCCTTTTTCCCTAAAGGAAGATAGATCATTTCTTGCCTTTTGACTCAGATGTTCGAAGCGTTTCACCCAATCAACTGCCTCTTTCTCTCTTCCCAACAGGCGCCCTGTAGATAAGACCTCTTTTACAACATGACCACCGGCATATGGCAGAACAAGGACAGGGGCAATTCGCTCCAACCGCTTGATCAACGCAGGCTTCGAATAAAAATAGTTAGGAATAATGATTAAATCTAGTTGAAGTGATTTGAATACGTCATCAGGCGTATGTTCATCTATGATCAGCGTACCGGCCAGCTGATCTTTGAGTATATCTGAATGGAGAAAGGTATCTTGGTCAATGCAGACAGGGCGAATGCCTAGCGCGCCCAATAACCCGACAAATTGAAAAGCAGCAATTCGCTCTGGTCTTCGATTGTTTCGGAACTGACTAGGGGACCTTCCTGTCTTCTGCCTGAATTTCCTGCTGAAATATAGACTGTCTGTATAGCCCACTTGCCGCGCAATCATTTGAATTTGATCATCTGTTTGCAGAAGCCGTTTTTTTGCTTCATCTATTCGAATTTGTGCAATATAGTCACTCACACTCAGTCCCATACTTTGTTTGAAAAAGGTCGAAAAATAACTCTCATGAAAACCCATCTTATGGGCTAAGTCTTTTCTCGTAAGCTTTTTTTCATAATGCTGCGCCATATACTGCAAAATCATTTCAATTGAATAATGCACCTTCTCAGCGTATGGCTTGGATTGACGGTGAAAAATGTGCATGATGTCCTCCAGCCTTTTCTCCTGTTCTCGGATGCACTGACTCACCTTCATTTGTTTGATGTAAGAAAACAGCACGGCAGAGCCTTTGACCATTGCTCCATTATCCGGCAGATCATCATAACTCACCTTAAAAATCAATTCATTTTGCGCATCATTTGCCAGGATAAACTGATCAAATGTGATCGTATAAATCGCCACCTGTTCGTTGGATAAAGATTGGAGCATTACGTTGATACCTGAGCGGATCAACATACTGTCTTTTGCGTTTAGCTGATATTGCAATCCTTCCATTTCAATTCTCACAGATCCGTCGCATGTCAAGAACATAGGGAAAGATGTATGCCAGGAGACTGTTTGTTTGACAGAAAGAGATCGCTCTTTACTTTCTTTCATGCGCAGAATGGTATGAGTACGGGTTGTCATTTTCTCTTTCTCCTTCCATATAAAAAAAGTGCTAAAATTTTAGCACTTCAATGTTTGACTGGATATTCATCAGCGAGCTCCAGCTGTTTGTAATTCTTTGTTTTTCTCCTTAAAGCGTTCATTATGAGAGGAAACGTATGCCACTTTTTCGGCTTCTGGTTCGATGTAAAGCTTTGCGCTATTCAGCGCATTGACTCCATCAACAAACGTACCAGCAATTAAGCGGACCTTGCTTTTATGTGTACACAAGTCGCCTACCGCATAGACGCCCGGTAAATTGGTTTCCATTTTTTCATTAACCTCGATCAGTCCCCATTCACCTTGCTTGAGACCCCATTCTGATAGCACGCTTAAATCGCCTTTCATCCCGTGATTAACGATCACAGCATCTGTTTCGATTCGTTCTTTTTCACCTGTCTCTATGTTTTGAATGGTGACGGCATCAATTTTGTCACCTTGACCATGCAGCTCTGTTAGTTCATGCGGGGTTAAAATTCGTTTGCAAGTTGCCTTCATATTGGCGACGTTTTTCTCATGTCCGCCAAACATGTCACGGCGATGCACAACGGTGACACTTTCAGCAATTGGAGCAAGGGCATTGGCCCAGTCAACCGCTGAGTCGCCGCCTCCAGAAATCACAACGCGCTTCCCTGCAAATGTCTTGAGCTCCTGGACAGTGTAATAAAGGTTTGTCACTTCATAGCGGTCCGCATGCTCGATTTCAAGTTTCCGCTGAACTGGAATGCCGTGACCCATCGCTAATATGAGGGTCTTTGTCAAATGACGATCACCATTTTCAGCCGTCAGCAGGATATGATTATGTTCATCTCGCTCGAATGACGTGATTTTTTGATTCAGTGCAATCTCTGGTTCAAATGTTTTCGCCTGAGTTTCTAGCTGCTGTATCAGCTGTTCTCCTCTTGTTGGCGGCAAACCGCCGACATCCCAAATGACCTTTTCAGGATACAGAAGGATCTTCCCGCCAAGGCTTTCGTTGTACTCAAGTACCTTCGTCTTTAAGTCCCGCATCCCACTATAAAAGGCGGTGTACATGCCTGCTGGCCCGCCGCCAATAATGGTGACGTCAAACAATTCAAGCTGATCTGTCATTTGAGTCCCTCCAGTTTTCCATCGAATGATCTATTTATCAGTGATATTGATTCTCATTATCATATGTATCTATTGTAGTCTACTCCAGTGAAGGGAATCAATAGCTTTCTGCAAAAAAGAACAGGACGAGCGCTCACTCGTCCTGTCATTCATCACACGATGGTTAAACCAAGGTCTTTTAATTCAAGAGAAACAAGTCTTGCAATCGCATCTGCGCCTTCTTTTGTAAAGTGCGTGCGATCCTCAATTCCTGTTGACAGCATAAAGTAAGAGGTCGTTTTCTCTATGCCGGAAATTTGATAAAACTGAAGACTTGCGGTATTTAAATCGACGAGAAGAACTTCTTCTTCATCGGCTAATTCTTTCATAGCGGCACAGTAATCAGGAAAATCATTGATATATTCTCCGTCTTTTTCATGAAAACGGCCGACTGGGGTGAGTAAAAGTGGTGTTGCCCCTTTTGCTCTTGCTCCATGAATATATTGAGACAGGTAGCTTTTATACGTCGTGAAAGGATCTGTATGGCGCTCAGGCTTCTCCTTGGAAGCATCATTGTGCCCCATTTGTGTGAAAAGCCAGTCTCCTGGCTGAATGTCAGCCAATATGTCATCAAGGCGTCCTTCTTCAATGAATGTTTTTGAGCTTCTTCCACCAATGGCACGATTCTCGACGTGAACGCCGTGCGCTGTATAGCGGTGTAAAAACTCTCCCCATCCTCCTTGAACAGGACGATCTGGATAAGATGAAACGGTCGAATCACCAGCTAAATAGATGGTTGTCATGTTCATACGCCTCCCTTTTTCATTGAGCCACTTCACCCGAGCGATACGGGCATCCTAGTGGCTGCTGAAAAGATATGAAACAATCAGCATCGCTATTTCAATTATTCTCTTTTTAATGATCAAAACCCTGCTTACCGGTAGATGTGAATGTGTTAAATATGCGGCGGAAGTTCTATTTTTGATTCCACTGCTTGATGTAACGCCTGAAGCATATAGCCAATTCCTTTATATGGAGCCAGCGGGTAATTCGCTTTTTGATGAGGATGTATTAAAGGGTCGATCACTTTTCGATATTTCTTCCCACCTAGTACCACCAGTTCATCATATGCGAAAAGGTTTTTTTGATGAAATTGCTGGCTCAGTTCTTCTCGTGTGATCTGCTTAGCATGCGGTATACCAAAAGCCACATCATAATTTTCATGTATGATATCATCTGCCTTTAAGAATCCGTGCTTCGCTGATAAGATCATCCAGTCTGAAAAGAACGTTTGAGCATAGCTTTTCGTACGCTGATGCAGGGGACTTAAATAAACAAGGTTCGCTGGCTGGCTCCCTGCCTCTGGATCAACGTCCCAAATTTTCTTCGCGCCACATGGAATAATACAAACTCGCTTCACTCAGGTTTTCTCCTTCCTTATTCGATAGATCTGATACACGATACAGCCTAGCGCTGTGCCAAGTGTATTTAAAAGAATATCATCAATATCGCTGCTTCTTGTAATGATACCAGATTGCGAGAACATCCATTGGAGCATTTCGATCATGGTTGACAGGAGAAAGCCGCCAAGAACCGCCTTTTGCCAGCGCATCGTTCGAAAGGCTTGATAAAGAAAAAAACCGAGTGGAACAAATAACAATATGTTCCCTGCTAAATTTAAAAAGACGAGATTTGGGTAGCCGTGATGGTAGGCGTGAAGATTTTGATAAATGGACTGCAAAGGCATGAGATTCACACTCACCTGATCCCTTGGGGCGGAAAAACGATTTGGAAAGACCGTCAAATATAATAAAACATTCGTATAAATAAACAGGCAGGCAAGGACCAATTCTGTTCGTAAATAGATAAAACGATGTTGCTTCTTTGCCTGTCTGTATCTCATATGTAAATAGAGCGGGACGAGCAGGAGAAAATAAGCAATGGAAAACATAGCACTGGATGTCATACAGAAAGCTGCCCCTTTCTCACATGATGATGCTTGACCATATTTACAGCTTATTCAGGGTTGCCCGCATCTATTCATCACTTATTCTCACATTCAATGAAGAGAAAACCATATTGACAAATCGTCATTTTCTCGCTAAACTGAATGACATTCAGTCATTTAAGGTCGGTGATGATATGTCGAAACGAGAAAAGATTATGCTTGCTGCGATTGATGCGTTTAAAGAAAAAGGCATTGAAAAGACGACCATTTCGGATATTGTGAAAGCAGCAGGAGTAGCGCAAGGAACGTTTTATTTATATTTTCCTTCAAAGCTTTCCGTCATGCCTGCGATCGCTGAACATCTGATCGCTCAGATGGTGCCTGCGATCGAAAAGGAATTCACTCAGCATGCAGATGTCCTCGATCAAGCAGATGCGCTTGTTGAATTCATTTTCGCTTTTACAAGGCAATACCGTGATGTCCTTGCCCTCACCTACTCAGGCTTAGCCGCCACCGAGCATTTAAAGGAATGGGAAGATATTTATGAGCCGATTTACAAATGGGTCGCTGCTTTTCTAGAAAAAGCAAAGCAGGACAAACGAGTCCGTGCGAATTTGAACTGTCAATACGCGGCGAAATTCATTATCGGTTTACTAGAATCGTCTGCTGAGCAAATGTACTTATTTACGGAAACAGATACAGAAGAGGTTCTGATTCAAAAGCGAGAGGTGAAGCAATTTCTTCTTTACGCACTTGGCATAGAGACACCTTAACTTAGTACAGCACTTGCTGTACGCTCTTTTTTGGCTTTAAAATGACGAATCGTCAGTTTTGAGTTTTAGGAGGAAATACAATGAAAAAAAGCTGGATGTATGTTGCACTCACTTGTTTATTCGAATTACTTTGGGTGTTTGGTTTAAATAGAGCAGATGCGTTGTGGGAGTGGGCCATCATTATCTGCCTGATCCCGGTTGATTTTTATTTTTTAATGAAGGCCTGCGAAAAGCTGCCGACAGGGACTGTGTACGCCGTGTTTGCCGGTGTTGGAACGATTGGGACATCTTTGATGGATTATGCCCTGTTTGGCGGTTCGTTTTCATTTGAAAAACTCTTATTTATGGGCATTTTAATTCTCGGGATTATTGGACTGAAAGTGTCTGATGGAGATGCACATGAGCAGAAAGGAGAAGCGGTATAACATGGGCTGGTTTTTTGTACTGTTAGCCTCTGCCTGCGAAATCGGCGGGACCATTGGCCTCAATATGTTTAGTAAGAAAAAGCAAATCACGACAGGCATTTTATTTGTCGGCGGGTTTGCGTTATCCTTTTTGTTTTTATACGCCTCGTTCTCGTCCGTTCAAGTATCCGTCGCTTATACGGTCTGGATCGGGCTTGGAACGGCGGGCTCTGTCTTGTTTAATATGATTCTATTTAAAGAGCCGAAAAACATGATTCGTATACTCAGCCTGCTGCTGATTGTGATTGGTGTGGTTGGGCTGAAGTTGTTTGCGTAATAGAAAAAGTAATGGAATTGATTTTCCATTGCTTTTTAAGTTAATTTATATACTTTTGTTGGTACGCTTTAAATTGTTTTTCGTATTTTTGCAACTTTGCCCCATCCACTTTTGAATTTAATTTCGGTTTTCGCTTTCCAATCACCATCACATCTTTATCTACAATAGGACTTGATAAAAAGATGTATGGTGCAAAACGATCACACTTCGTATTTGGGAGGGTTACGGATAACCTGGCATATTCTTCTGTCGGGAATTGGTTCGAAATGTCAAGTTCCTTGAGTCCCTCTAATTCCGATATTGGCTCTAAAGACTCGTCCTTCACTTTTATATTTGATAAGCACAGATATTTTAAATTCTTGAGGTATCTTAAAGGTTGAAGCGTATTTAAATTTAATGAATTCCAAACCCCGCCTGACAATTCTAGCAATTCTAAACCAGTGTTTTTTTGCAAAGGGGCTATGTCATTCAACTTTGAAAAATCTTTTATGGATAAAGATTTTAAAAACGTGTTTTTTGATAAATCCCATAAATTTTGTGCCTTTGTATTCCATTCAAGTGCCAATACCTCTACATCTTTAAGAGAACTTATCATTGATAAATCTTCTACTCTCAGTTCATGCACAAAGAGCATTTTTGGATTAACTAAACTCAAGATCGTATTGAATTCCTTTTGGTCCACTTTGTAAATCCACAATTTCGTCAGGTTAGAAAAAGATTTCAATTTTTCAATGTTTATTGTTTTCCCTATAATTAACAACTCAGTAGAATTTTCATCTACATCGGCTAAATCATGAACAACTTCTGGTCGTTTGTCATGATGAAAAATATATTGGGGGTCTTCTTTTCGCATGCTTTTACCTCCACACCTATAATCAAGGAATATCCAAATAAATTTTATCAGTATTTAGGAGTCAACACATTATGATCTTTAGCATTTTCTACTATTTCTTATGAAGCAGTCATTGGAGACTATCTGCTAGTCAGCGGACTTCTACCAATTGATATGCTAATTTTAGTAGATAATAAAGTTAGCAAAACGCCTATATATAACAAATAAAAGAACTCTAATTCGTATACGAATTAGAGTCCTCATGATATGACTGATTTTATTTTTCTACCTTAAAATCTTTCTCGTTTAATGGGTATCTTGCTGCTCAAGCAATAGATCCATTGCGTAAATCGATTCGCCTTTCTCATCCAACAGAAAGTACACAATCAAAGGTTCTCCAAAAGCTGCTGTCTGTTGCGTGAACAAAACACATGTGAATTTTTCAATACCAACTGGCAGCTTTCTTTTTAATAAAGGGTGAAGAATAGGTGAAGCCCGAATTGTATCTACATCAACATCCCAACATTCGTTTTTTAAAGTTGGATATTGCTCTGATAACAATTGGTGTAACATGCCGGTCGTGAGCGCTGCTTTTCCATCGCATCCATCATTTATTATGTTGGTGTTATACATCCGACAGCTGTTCACCCTTTGAAGCGTTGATTCGTATTCCTTTTAAGACAAAGCGTTTCTGACCATCAAGTGTACAAGTGATCAATGTCAGTTCATTTTTCCCGCGATCCTTTAATACATCCACATCCGTCGGTTCTATCGTAGCAGAGCTGACAATTTTATATTCGTATGTTTCAGCTTGATGATGTAAGACGACTTTTTCTCCTTTAGGTACCTCTGGCAGCTGCCGGAAAAGGCGGTCGCCTCTATACCCTCTATGGCCTGCAATCGTGAAATTTCCTTCACCTGGCATTTGATGAGATTTGATTTGAGTCAATGCAATGCCTAAATTTTCTTTTGTTGTAACAGGCAGCACTTTTTCGTTTAAATCAATTGACGGGATCTCTAGCTCCATCACATCTCGCAGGTCTTCTTCTGACACAGTTAAATGTGGAATAGAAGAAAGGGCATCACTTTCATTTTCTTCAATCATCTTTAATGCCTGTTCCATTGCTGCTGTCTCTTGAGAAGTTCGCCACTCATATAGAAAAGGAACGGAGATGAGCATCAGCCCCGTGACCACCAAAAAGCTGCCTAATAAGGTTCTTTTTTTCATCAATACACTCGTTCCTTCCTCTTACTGAATGGTTCTTCTTCTAAGAACAAGAAGAACAGTTCCAGAAGCTACTAGTAAAATCCCTGCATACATCAAGTAACGCAGCCATTCTTCTCCAGTCTTTGGCAGCTCTCCGTTTGAGTCATGAGGCGGATGTTGATCCCCTTTATCTGAAGCTGGAGGATTCGTGTGGTCCTCTTCATTCTTCACTGGTGCATTTTTCACAATCATTGTCTTGATCTCCACTTCGCCCATTTGAATTGTAAAAGCGAGCGGTTTCTTTAAAGCTACATAACCATCTGGTGCTTTCGTCTCTGTGAGTAGATACTCTCCAGGTTTAAGCCCTTTGACAATGGCTTCTCCGTCTTTTCCTGTTGTCACAGATTTTATGGTTTTCCCAGCTTTTGTACGAATGTCAAAGGCTGCCCCTTTTAAGGTTCTATCTGTCTGCTGGTCTACCTTTATGATACGCAGACTTCCTAAGATCAAGTGATTCTTCGCTGTTAATTGAAGCGGCTTCTGCTGATTTTTCTCAATTGTGAACAGGATCGGCTTATTATCCAATTCATAACCATGAGGTGCTTTCGTTTCAACGAATTGATATTCTCCCGGTTTTAGATCGTTGATGTGAAGCTTTCCTTTTTGGTCCGTTACAAGTGATTTCTTCAACGTTTTTCCTTCTTTACTCAGAAGAGCAAACTCTGCATTTTCCAGCGGATGTCCCTCATCATCGATTTTGGTCAGTTCCACTGCTCCCGGCGTCAGTTTGTTGATCATTTCTACTTTTGCTGGTTTGTCTTGACCTAAACGAATCGTAAATGAGACAGGTGTCTGATCCAATTCATAGCCGGCAATGCTTGCTGTTTCGACAAATCGATAGGTTCCTGGCTTCAGTTGATCGACTGTCAGTTGACCGTTTTTGTCTGTCTTTAAGTCTTTCTGAATACGCTGATCATGCTCATCCATCAGATCGAAGGTCACCCCAGCGAGCAACTGACCATCCTCTCCTTTTTTCTGAAGCTTCACAGCACTTGTCGTCCGAATATTTTCTTTGGTCACTTTCACCAGTTGATTTGGGTTGAAATCAATTTTAAATTCTACTGGTTCTGCATCTAGTTTATGTCCAAACGGAGCCTTCGTTTCAACCAATTGGTAAGCGCCTGGTTTCAAATCGTTGACAGTGATGATGCCTTTCTCGTTTGTTGTTAAACCTGACATCATTTCTTTGCCATCGTCATTGAAAAGTGTAAATTCTGCGCCTTTCAATCTTTCTTTTTCTTCCCCTATTTTTGTGAGTTCTACAGAACCTTTCTTGAGCTGATTGATTGCCTCCACTTGAATCAATTCTTTTTGACCTAATTCAACTTCAAAGACAAGTGGTTTCGTACTCAATTCATAGCCTTCAAGACTCTTTCTTTCAACAAATTGATAGGTTCCAGGTTTTAGCCCTGTGAAGGTGATCTTTCCATCCTGATTGGTTGTAATTCCTTCTCCTCCTGCCACTATCTTTCCTTTATCATCAGATAGATCAAAGACAACCCCTTCTAATGATTTCCCATCTTCGCCTTTTTTGTGGAGCAGCACTCCGCCTGTTTTGCGGCTATTTTCTTTTGTCACACTGACCAGCTTCTCAGGGTTAAATGGAATAGCAAAAGTGACAGGTGTTTCGTCAAGCTCGTGACCGAATGGCGCCTTCGTTTCAACAAACTGATAGGTTCCAGGCTTCAGATCGTTGACGATGATCTTCCCGTTCTGATCAGTGACAAGACCTGTTTTCATCTCTTTTCCATTTGCATCTATAAGCTTGAATTCTGCTCCTTCAAGCACATCATCCTTTTCACCGAGCTTCGTGAGCTGGACAGATCCAGTTTTGAGATCATTGATCACTTTGATTTCTGCCGGTGTTTTTTGTGCGATTTCGATGGTAAAAGGATAAGATTTATTTTTCTTTTGGTAACCATCAATACTCTCTGTCTCCACGAGCTGATATTTGCCCGGTTTGAGGTTATCAACCAAAAGCTTCCCATCTTCATCTGTTGTCAAATCTTTACGCACGACTTTCTCATTTTGATCCAAGACTTCAAATCGAACACCTTGAAGCTTCTTGCCATCTTCCCCTTCTTTTATCACTTGTAATGCACTTGTTTCATAGAAGTTCTTTTGCGAAATGACGATTGGTTCCTTTGGATCAAGTGGTACTTCAAATTTGATTGGCGTTTCATCTAATACATAACCATCGGGTGCTTTTGTTTCAATGAGCTGATACGTGCCCGGCCTTAGTTCGTTTATCGTGATCTTGCCATTTTCTCCTGTGACAAGCGAACCTTTTAGCTCATGCCCATCTTGATCTAAAAGCTTGAACTGTGCACCTTCTAGTCGCTCTCCGCCTTCACCTATTTTGCTCAATTCTGCAGAGCCTTTGATAATGTCATTTACTGCAGTTACAATTGTTGTTTCTGTTTGATTTTCTTTAATGGTGAACGGCCATTTTTGCTGATTTAATTGATAGCCTTTCGGTGCGTTTGTCTCAACAAAATAATAAGAACCTGGCTCAAGATGTTTGAAAAGGATTTCTCCTTTTTCGTCCGTTTTCAAATCGGTTTGGACGGTATCTCCAGATTCATTTTTCAGTTCAAATTCTGCATTCTCTAATGCTGCACCCGTCTCTTTGTCTTTTTTCGTTAACTTGACATGCTGGCGGATTTCTTGGTTTTGCACCGTCATGCTATTTCCTGATTTCGCTTGATCTCCAGATTCGTAAGGCTGATCAATCGTTACATGGATCGGATCCTTGGTTTTAATATAACCATCAGGTGCTTTCTCTTCTGTCACGATATAGTCACCATACAGAAGACGATCAAATCGAAGAGATCCTTCTTCATCTGTTGTCTTTGTACCAATGACGATGCCACTCGCAGCATCTGTAAGTGAGAAGGTTGCTCCTTTTAGCGCTTTTCCAGTACTCGCATCTACCTTTTTAACGGTTAAAGCACCAATCGCTCCTGTGCCGTCCCCCATGCCAGCGGTGCGTTTGACCACAATTGAGGCTTCGGATTCCTTTTTGATTTCTTTTACATTTTCACCTCTAAACGTTACTTCGTTTTGAAGTGTACTTCCCACCTTATCTAAAATGAGAGATTGGTATTCCAAAATATATGGTCTCGTGATTTCTTCTTTAAATTTGATTTGAAAAGAATCTGGGTCGAATTCAAGGTCTAGTTCATAATCCTTCCCTTTTTCCAGCTCTTCTGCTTTTGTCACTTGCCCCTTTTCATCTATTGTCGTCGAATAGAGATGAAATGAGTTTTCTATTATGGCTTGGTTACTGCTTGGATGGTCTATAATCGTCGCATCTTGGACTGTTGATTGACCAAAATTGATATTCACTTTCCAATCAATAACTTTCCCTTGTTGATTTCCTGATTTGCTCGTGTATTTTCCTCCATTTGGGATGGACACCACAGCATTCACATCTGATTCTTTTGTCTGTCCATCATAAAGGGTCGCTTTATTTTCGTAGGTTTTCTGTACTAAATCCATTCCTTCAACACTTGTTTGATACGTGATTTTGTATGGGGAATCAATGGCTTTTTTGAAGATGACTTCGAAGCCTGTTTCTCCCTTTTCATTTTCAAGGAATTTGATGTCATAATGTTCTTTCGCTAATACCTCTTTTTCTTCTGCCCCATTTTCCCCGCCTTGTAAATCAAGCGAATAGACGGTGATTGAATCTTTAAGCAAACGCTGATTTCCTTGAATGAAATCCTCGATTCTCGCCTCTTCTAGATGTTTCAAATTATAGTTCACACCGATATTCCATGTGATCTCTTTTTTCTTTGCATCATAAGTTCCGTTCTTAAAACCATTTGACTGCGTGTATGTGTCAGGCGTGAAGACAGATTGATTTTCCTTCGTCAAATCCTTGCCATCTTCATTTATCCATTCAAGCTTTACATGATTACGCAGATTCTTTTGGTCTTTATCTGCTCTTTTTTCATAATCAAAAGACGTTGTATATGTGATTATATGTTCTGTCTTAATCTCTTTCGTAAATTGAATATCAAATCCATTTTCATGTTCAATTATTAGGTAATCTGTGCCTTCTTCAAGCACTGAATTGCCTGTCGTCACTTTTAAACTATCTTTTTGCAACGTCAATCCTTCGTTTGTAAACGTATCTTTTAATATCAAATTGTTCATCGTTTGTTGATCTTTGTTGAAGGTGATACGCCATGGAATAGTCTTGGTCTTGTAATTCGGTGTTCCATGATTTTTCGTTAGGATTTGCTGGTCAATTCTTTGCTTCACTTGTTTGCTCTCTTTGCCAGCTGTTACCGTATTGATGATCTCTTCAGCTTCAAAAACCCGCTCGGTTGCTTTTGTTTGATAGGTGATGAGATAAGCTGATTGAATATCTTGATTGAATTGCAAGGTAAACCCGTTTTGTTCATCCTTTTTTTGAGGTTGAACTACATAATTTTCAAACGCTTTTGTCCCTGCTTCGTTGCCATTTTGATCAATTGTGACTTCTTTGACTTGAAATGAATCAGAAATCAGCGCCTGTGTGCCATTAAAGTAGTCTTCTAACAAAGCATCCTTTTGAGCCAGCTTTTTTTCGTTATAGTTATATCGAATTTCCCAAGTAATCGTTTGTGTGACTGGATCGTAGTGAGCGGCTTTTTTATTTAAAGGACTGCCTCTTGTCACATTCACTGTGCCTTCTGCTGAACTGATCACTTTATCACCGGAAACTAGGGACGCTTTATTACGAAATGCAGACTGATCTTGATTTGTAATGTCCGTTTCATACATTAAACGGTAAGCTAGATGCACGTCATCTTTAAATTCAATCGTGAAATCTTGACCATCTGCTGTTTGACCGATTGTGTAGTGGTTTTCGTCAAGCAGCTGTCCAATCGATGTTTCTCCATTTAGCTTTGTATCAATACGATAAAGCTTGATTGAATCTTTTTTCAATGCCTGACCTTCTTGAATCGGATCTAATAGCTTCGCTTGTTTCACATCGTCTAAGTCCATATTAAAATCTACTGTCCATTGAATGGTTTCAGCATTGTAAGATCGATTTGGTTTTCCCTTTTTAGAGACGTTTGGACCATTTGGAATGTATTGAATCGGAATAGATACCGTATCCTTGCCTTCAATCGGGGTAATGATGACTTCTTTTTCTTCAGTGATGACTGTTTGTTGATCTAATTGCGTCCAAACTTGAAGTGTTCCATGGATATTTGAATATTGTTTAATAAAATCGGTGAACTCGATGGAGGCATTTCCGCTCTCATCTACAGAGAAATAACCAACGGTTGCCTGATTAAATTTCATCTCAAGACGATCGATTTTTTCGTAAATCACTAATTCCTCTGGAACCTTGAAATGGAATTCATCTCCGCCATTATAGCTATGCCCATTCGGGATGGCCCACTCATAGTTAATGGAAATCAGCGAGTTGATATCAGGTTTCTCAATTGAATTTCCTTCCGGATCTTCAAATATTAATTTCGCATCAGTGAGGAGATTTTCTTGTATCAGCGTTTGTTTTGTAACACTTTGCAGCCCTGCACGCTTAGACACGCTCACTTTGTTTTTTAGTAATTCATCTTCTTCGTTTTGTTTCGTTTGAGCGGCTTCTTGATTGTTAGAAGCTTTATCTTTCTCAGATGAGGTTGAGTCATCTTTTGGAAGGCTTTCTTCACCCTCATTTTGCTTTGTTTTCTCTTCTTGCTGAGTTATACTGGTGACATCGATGTCAATTGATCCTTCTAAATTTGGATCGATCTCAACATCTTCTTTAAATTTTACCGTCACTTCATTTTGTTTTGAAACGGTATACTCGCCAACAGGTATGTCACCTACAGTAATGGGTTCCTTCTGCTCCTTCTCTACCTGGATGGCTGAAGGAAGAGTGAAAACATACGGATATTGTTTTTTTAGATCAATTCCTTTTATTGACCAATGCACAGTGGCCTTTCTTACTTGCTGGTCTTCCATGCTTGATAACTTATTGCCTTCGCTATCAGCAAACTCAATATCCCCATAAATATTTTCTTGAATTTCTTTTGCTTGTGCCCCTGCTAAAGGCAAGACTCCTAATATACTAGACTGTATGACTAGCACTGTAATGAGTGCCAGCGACAATATTCTTTTCAATACATCCACCCTTTTCTAAAATTAATTTTCAGCAATGATAAAAAAATCAGTTGTATACTGTCAGATCAATCACTCCTCTTCTGATCAAATATTTTCTAAAAAATTGCACCTTACGACCCTATGAATAAAATGAGTTGATCAATCATGATAGTGGATTCAATAACTGGATTGGGGTCCATAGAAATGGGGAATAGTGAGAGGGATCATGAAAGAATAAATATGAATTTTTCTATTGATACTTGAATGAACAATAAACGATGTGTACATGCATATATAAGCATGTATTCACATATAGTTCGTTCATATGAAACAAGCATGTATCATATGGTATGTATGGTTAGACAGTTCAGCATCATATAGACCGCATTCCTTTCTACTCCCTTTCATATGGTAATCAAAAATCTGCTGCATTTTATTCTTTCATTTACCGTTTCAACAGCAAAAAAATAAACAAAATATCTAAAATGATCCATTTTTATAGGATTCATGGCATAATTATCACCTTTTAAAAGAAAAATATGGAGAATTAACGAATAATATTTGTTTTCGTCTAATTTTTTTCTCTTTTATCATGAAAAGTGAAGACAAAACGATTTAGCCTAAACATTAAAATCATTTTATGCCTATTTAGAAAATCAAATGTTCTTTAAGTGAACTTCATAATATAGAGGCAAGCCAAGGGAAGGAGTTAGTTGTTTAATGGAGCTCATTGATAATAAATCAAAGAGATGGATAAAAATTTTAAAACTGCTTGTATCAAAAGATAAGTGGTGGAGCCTTCAAGAAATATCGAATGAACAAATCGGTTCGGTTCGTGCCATTCAAAGCGATTTAGAACAAATGAAGTCGTTCCAAACAGAGAACGGAGAGCCGTTAATCCACATAAAGCCAAGACAAGGCATATCCATTTGTTATACACAGACGATACGAGTCGACTACTATATCAAAGAAATTCTAAAAGATACGATTGAAATTCGATTGATTGATGGCGTTTTCTTTGAACAAAACAGGTCTTTCTATGAATGGATGGACATACTGAATATCAGTAGATCCACATTGTATAACACCATTCATAAAATCAATTCGCTTCTTATCTCGTATGACATTGAGTTACGACCAGATAGTATGCAGTTCCATGGAAATGAGAAGGAGATTCGTCAATTTTTTGTGGAATTTTTGTTTGAAGTCTATGGAAGCAGGCTTTGGCCATTCGATGATATTCAAAAGCAAGATGCAGTTGATTTTTTACAAAAGCTATTTCAGGTGCTCGAAGTCAATCTACCTGATGTGGCGATAGATAAATTTTGCCTATGGCTCGCCGTTTCCATACACCGAGTGAGGAAAAATTTTTCAATACGACGCAATTATAGGTACTCAATGGATAAGGAAAAACAAACATCTACAGCTAAAGGTATCTATAATCAAATCAAAAACTTGGAAGAACACGTTTGCCAAATGACAAAGGACACTTTTGGTGTTACGTTGGATCGTCACGAATTTGTCTTTTTACTATTGATTGAACCAGCTATTGGCCATTATAAATCAATTGAAACTGTCGAAGAAAAATTGACGTTCTTTCAATCGCATACACCACACCTCTTCGAAGCCATTCATTCCTTTATCAACCAACTGGAGTTGATATTTCATCAAGAGGTGGCTAATCGCAAGGCGATGACACTGATTCTTCTCCAATATTATGTGTATTCTAGGGAAATTACCGTAAGAGATGGATTCCTTTTCAAAAAGAAATCGAGGTATTTATCAGAGGTAAAAAAACAGCTTCCTTACTTCTATTCGAGGATTACTCATATCATCCAAGAGTTAAAAACAGACGATATACTTGCTTCTTTTGTGAAAAATGAACGAGAATTGATTCGTATCATTACTTCTAACTGGAGGGGGCTTGTTCATTTGGAAATGGATCGGAGAAACGTGTTGAACATTTTTGTCATTTCAACATTAGGTTATAATCATAGTTTGTTTATTGCGGATTTAATTAAATTAAGATTGCCTCCTCTCATTCATATTTTCACAAGTCCAGAAAATACATTAAATGAACAGACAATGGATCGACTTGGGATTGATATGATTGTGACCGATACTGAACTTCCTAATCAATTAGGACGGTCTACGCTGCTGATCAGCTCTTTTCCAACAAAGAAAGAAGTGGACAACTTGCACTCAAGATTGGTTGATATGACAAACTAAGATTCACCAAAAAAAAAGCTGCTGAGGAGCTCTCTCAAGCAGCTTTTTGCTTCTGTATTAATGAAGCGCTATTTGTTCATTCATCAAATCAATAGCATAAAGCGATTGCTCATATTCATCTAATAGAAGGTAGACTTTGAGCGGTGCAGCGGTTTGATCTGTCTGCTGCGTGAATAGGACACAAGTGAATTTTTCGATTCCTTCTGGCAGCTTGCTTTTCAGAAAAGGATGAAGAATAGGAGAGATTCGAAGGGTATCAACATCTTGCAACCAAAGCTCATCTTGTAACGCAGGATAATGGTCAACCAAAAACTGACGAAACACTTCCAATGTACTCAAGTTAGATATCCTCACTTTCTTCTATTTATAGCTTTAAGCTTACCTAAAACAAACATGTTCAACTCACCCTATGATCTCAGTCCGCCTATTTTCGCATACTACTAGAGACACAATGTCATTTTTTCTTCTAAAAGATTTGTAGATCAACTTTACTGTCATGAGTTTTCCATATGTATGACGTTTACTATATGAAATACGAATTCCCACCGATGGACCTATGATCATATTCTTATCTGTTTCTTTCGTGATGAAACGACAACTTCCTTCTACAAAATTCCATTTTTATTCTAAAAAGAGGAAAATAGGCCAAAAAAGAACAGCTGCTCACTGTTCTTTTAGAAGTTATGAAAGGTCTGTCAAAGAGAATACTTCGCCGCTCACTGCATCAACGCCATCATGACAGTCAAGCTTGCCGCATAAAACATATTTTTTTTGCACATCGTCATAGACATAGATGGGTGTAAGTTCGAGGCGTTCTTTCAATGTTTCAAAGGCTTCTTTCTGAGATATGGTGATTTCACTAGCTGATTGAGATGGATTGAGTATCCCGCATACTTGAAACATCTCTTTTTTATCTATGTAATTAATGGCTTCAAAAGTGTTGGCATCAATGAAGACCTTGATCTTATCCATAAATCCACAGCCTTCTTGCTCATTCGTTTTTAATATCGCTTCGATATAGCCATGATCACGGTGGAGTGTTTTAAGCACCCACTTCCCTGTATCCTTTGAATATTTTTGCGCCAAAAAGGTGCGAACCGCTTTGATACACTCCGCTTGCTCTTCTTTTGAGATCGGGAATGTATCTGGTGAAGGCTCCAGTGAGAAGGCTTGTTCAGCAGTAATGTCCTCGTTTATATTGACTTCCTTTTTTTCAAAGGCTTTGGTTAAAGGTTCATTCCACTCCATGACCTGATTCATGTGTATACAATGTGTTTCTTCACGCCCAATTTCAAATGGTACCGTTCCTGTCCCATCATTCTTGACATAAATTTCTTCTAACGCAAATATAGGGCGGATTCGATTCTGCTCGAAGGAGGGCCAATCAAACCGCTGCACTTGCTGCTGAGTTAAATCCTCGATCCTATCAATGGAAAGCACATATTCTTCAGCTCTTAGTCGTTTTTTTGCCATAAATGGCCCTCGATGTATAAAGTGAATGAGCTGCCCATGTTCATCCCATTTCACCTCGATTCTACCTGAAGGCGTCACTTTCACACCATCTATTGATTCTTCGAAAAAAAGTTCCCCTTTCTCCTTTTGATGCATGTGAAAATGCTCACCATCAATCAACCCTGTTTCTTGTTCAATCCATTGAATGGCATGAGCTGGATAAGGGCTTTTAAATGTGACACCATTCTTCGCGAAGGTTTTATCCATGACAAAAATAACTGTTTCAACCTGCCCTGTATTCAAATTCACGTCAATCACGGCTGTGCCGTCCGGGTTTAGATCATCGTCCTCTGGTTCAGCTTCATGGGTGGGAAACCATTCCATATTCAATGTATACACCGTTTCATTGAACATATTGACGTAACGATGAAAACTGTGCCTTTTTAGATAGTAAAGCTCTAAGCCAAATTTCGCCTTTGTCTGATCGATCAGTTGTTGAATGTTTGCATTCATTTTTTTCACCTCAAAATGATTCAGTCTTATGGAAGAACAAAGATGACGATAAAGCTGAAGATAACGATCGCTGTTAATAATCCTAATGCCATTGCCAGCATATTTGATTCCTTTGTAAAGCCTTTTAATCCGTGCGCTTCAGTCGACCGGTCGATTTTTCTAAAGCGAAAGAGCATGCTTATATTGATAAGGGCTAGAGCCATAACAAATAAGAAAATGAGAAACTTAAGTTCTATTTCAAAGAATGAATCTGGTATTGTTTGTAAACTAAATGATTGGAAGAACATAAGCCCGCTCAAAATCAATTTCCAAATGTTCTCCATTCTCTGTTCCTTCTCCCACTCTTTCCCCAATTTCTCTTTTTCATAAATGGCTACCTGCTCAAAAATGGGAATGAAAGACTTTGTTGATCCTTTTTTGATCAAGCCGTAAATGCCTTGAAGGAGCATGAAGATTCCTAAACAAAGAAAGAAATATGTAAATTGAATCTCAACTTTTTGAATCAAAATAAAAAAAATCAAGATCATCACGCCGAATAGTAAATTAGAGATAACTACTTGTTTTGTCCTCATCTTTTTCAGTGCAGCTTGTTCCATGTAATACTCCTCTCCGTTTTAAAGGTTTCTGTTAAACGCTCTATCTTTATTACGATTTTACCGAAAAAATGTTTCAATATTTTCCCTTTCCATTGCAGAAATGGAAAGGGAAAGACGCCCATCATTCAATGGACGTCTCATACTTCGTAATGAAATCCTCACATCATTTCTTGAGCAGCTGTTCTGTCTTTTATTTGCTCAGCTGCTAAACGTTTAAAGTCCTCAACAGACATTTGCTTTGAAGTCTTTTCTCCGTGCTGTCTAATATTTAGTGTGTTGTCTTGCATTTCTGTATCGCCAATGACAGCGATATAAGGGATTTTTTGCATTTGTGCTTCTCTCATTTTATAGCCAAGTTTTTCATCCCGCTCATCGATTGTTGCTCTTATCCCGATACTTCTTAATTGCTGCTGCACCTCTAAGCAATGATCAAGGTGAACAGTTGAGACTGGGATGATTTGTACTTGTACTGGTGCTAGCCATAATGGAAAGACACCCGCAAAATGCTCAATGAGAATGCCAAGGAAACGATCTAGAGAACCAAAAATGGCGCTGTGAATCACAACTGGCCGTACCTTTTCATTTTTTTCATTGATATATGTTAAATCAAATTTCTCAGGCATTTGAAAATCCAGCTGAATCGTGGCGCACTGATGGCTCCGCTGCAGGGCATCTTTAATATGAAAATCGATCTTCGGGCCATAAAATGCCCCATCTCCTTCATTTAGCTGGTAGTCGACCTTTAGACGATCAAGCACATTTTTTAGTGCTGTTTCGGATATTTCCCAAATAGCATCATCCCCTAAGGCTTTTTCTGGACGAGTGGATAGCTCGACTGAATACTCAAACCCAAATGTCCGATACACATGATCAACTAATTGGAAAATCCGTTTGATTTCAGCTTCGATTTGATCTTCTCTTAAAAAAATGTGAGCATCATCTTGGCAAAATGTCCTGACCCTGAACAATCCATTTAACGCTCCGCTAAATTCATGACGATGCACCTGACCAAACTCAGCCATTCTGATTGGAAGGTCTCTGTATGAATATAAGCTGTTTTTGAACATGAGCATATGCCCTGGACAGTTCATCGGTTTTAAAGCAAAGCTTGTATGGTCTACTTCTGAGAAATACATATTTTCATGATAATGATCCCAGTGCCCTGACTTTTCCCAAAGCTCTTGGTTCATCATAAACGGTGTACTCACTTCTTCGTATTGCGCTTTTCCTCGCACTTCTCTTGAAAAGGCCATTAATTCATTTCTGACAATCTGACCTTTTGGTAAATAAAACGGCATGCCTGGCGCTTCTTCTGAAAACATAAAGAGGGATAACTGTTTCCCTAATTTCCGGTGATCACGTTTATTTGCTTCTTCCATGAAATGAAGATAATCAGCTAGATGATTTGGATGCTGAAACGCTACACCATACACTCGCTGCAAGACATCCTGATTGCTATCTCCCCGCCAATAAGCCCCTGCAACACGTGTTAGTTTAAATGACTTTAAGTACCCTGTAGAAGGTACATGCGGCCCGCGGCATAAATCTACAAATTCTCCTTGCTGATAAACTGTGATGGCTTCTTGAGAGGGCAGATCTTTTAAAATATCCAGCTTATATGGATCATGTGCAAACAGCGCTTCAGCTTCTTTGTAAGAGACCTCTTTTCTTTGGATAGGATGATTCTCATTTATGATATTTTTCATCTCTTTTTCAATTTCTGCTAAATCCTCTACGCTTAATGTTTGATCGAGCTTCATATCATAGTAAAATCCATTTTCAATGACAGGTCCGATTCCCAGTGTGACATTGTCATATAACCTTTTCACAGCCTGGGCTAATACGTGTGCAGATGTATGGCGCAGCACTTCAACCCCTTCTTTTGAATCAAGTGTGACAATAGACAGCCCAACATCGCTGTTTAGCTTTTCACTTAAATCAACCATTTGATCATTGACCTTTCCCGCCACCGCTTTTTTTCTTAAGCTCGGACTAATATGGGAGGCAACATCTGCAACAGTCGTACCTGCTGGAAACTCCTTTATCTTTCCATCTGGAAATTGAATCTTCACCATGTTTTCTCTCATAAATGACACACCTTTCCTATTTTTTGAAATAAAAAAACACACCCATCCCTCATAGAGGGACGAATGTGTAATCCGTGGTTCCACCCAAATTCCCATAACGCGTATTCGCTTTATGGCTCTGGTGCCGTAACGTGGCATTGACGGTATTGGATACTGCAATTTTCCCCAATACAGCTCAAAGGTGGTAAGACAGCTTTTCTGCGTTAGGAAGATTTCAGCGTGACTTCCCTCTCTGGTAACCGATAAAAGCTGCTCATGTCCTTTTCAAAGCAATGATCCTATATGAGTGTACAAAAAAACACACCCATCCCTCATAGAGGGACGAATGTGTGATCCGTGGTTCCACCCAAATTCCCATAATGCGTATTCGCTTTATGGCTCTGGTGCCGTAACGTGGCGTAGACGATATTGGATACTGTAATTTCCCCAATACAGCTCAAAGGTGGTAAGACAACTTTTCTGTGTTAGGAAGATTTCAGCGTGACTTCCCTCTCTGATAACCAGTAAAAATGGCTCATGTCCTTTTCTTCGCTTTTAATTTCTCCATATCTTACATGATGATAATGGATGATGTAAAGCTTTATTTTGAGTAAAGCTAATGAAATTCATTCTTTCAAATGACATTTTGAGTGATTTTACTCAGGCTATAATCAATTTGTCCTAAATACTCAATTAGAATCCTTATGTAGGTAGTAATCTTAAGCCAGCTATAATTCCCTTAAATTTCTCAATCCTGATAATACGTGTATAGCTGTGAAATTTCTATATCAATTCCACCTTTAAGAAGTCTCTCTCTCCTATTGTGAAATAGCTTATCTAATATTTCTTTCTTGTCCTCAAATCGTCCATAATGGATTTTCTTATGACAGACTAAACAAATTGAAACAATATTAGCATGGATGTCTAAACTGTGATCAAATTGATCCTGATATTGCATCGGTATCAAGTGGTGAGCCTCTACATAATTCTCTCCATTAAACTTAGAAATAAAATGATTATGCTGTTTATCGAACTCACATAAATAATCTGCATCAGCAACAGCTAAAACTGCATATTTAGGATTTCTACTCCATACCTTTTTATTTTTCACTAACCTATGTTCAGGCTTATCTCTTGGCTTATCCTCAATATCAGCTCTACCGACATCAGCAGAATCTCCTATTAGGTACTTTTCAAACTCCTGCTCCTCTTTAAATAGCTCTGCTTGCAACTCAGAATCATCATAATATTCAATGTATTTTTTAAAATGATTTAAAGCTACACTATACATCCTATGTCCTTTTTCATTCTTCTTTTTGAACTCTGGATTACTAAGAATTTCATCGATAAAGGCAGCATCAGTTAGATTAAATAAATTAATCTTCTGTAATCCATAGTCTCCTAATTCTGAGGATATAGTGCCGATCGCTTTAGAGTATCTTCCAATAGAGTATGGTTTTATATTTGTATAAGTTCTCAACCAATCAGCAAAAGTATCTTGATTCATCAATGGTACGACTCACTCTCTCTGTATATTGTTTTCTTTATAGATAGATATTCAGAAGAATTAATATGCTCTATTGAATGGTTACAAAAACAATATTTGACTCAAACAAAACTTAATTTATACCATTCTGAAGAATATACCTGCATACCTCTAAGAATTTCTCCTGAATCATTTAGATAAAAATTCCCTCAAAAAAGGAAATTTAGTTCATGTTCTTTTTCACAAATTCCCCTTCACAATCGTTCTCTTGGCTTTCTTAACAATTCTGCTTGTCGCTTTTGTATTAGAATCCTTTGACCACTGTTCGCACAGATTTCGTACCCAATCAGGCTGTGTTTTACTAGCGTCATTCAGCCAGTTTCCTACAGAATCTTGAACATATGTTGATGGATCAGATTTGAGGTGATTTAGAATTGGCAGTGCTCTTTCTGGCTCCTGTTTTAATAACTCAATATGCTTTGTCCATACACCTCTTGGACGGATTGCCTCTACAGAGAATCGACGAATATTTTCATCCTCACTTTTTGTCCATTCTGTTAAATATTCTATACTTTGATCGAGCTGCTGACTTAGACTTTCTCTCACTGACATCCAAGCAATTTCGCGTACACCAAAATGATGATCAGCTGCAAATGGCTGAATGTACGCTAGTTTCTCTTCTAAAGAGGATGAATGCTGTTTGTTCATATAAGCAGCCCAGCAGCGGACGCTATCAGATATGTGACGACTGCATGCCTGTATGACTTCCACTCTTTTCTCCTCATTTTCTTCCTGCAGCACTCCATCTAACAAATGACCTATGAGACGAATCGCTTTCATGCCTGACTCCGCTTTTTGTTTGGCGATTTCTGCTGAAAGATCGATTAAATGTTTGTCTAAACCAATAGACGGCAAAACATGCTGTAATAGAGTCACGTGATTGACAGCCAACCATTCAGTTAAATTGACACTCTCTAACTCTCCCTGATTCAAAAGGATCAAGACGTCATGAGGAATGTCACTCCCCTTTCGAGCGCCTTTCCGATTGATGATCTTCTCACTTATTGGCATTATGTATTCTCTCCTGTCTAGCAGTACACTTTTGGCATTATTTTTTGGAGTCATTTGTTATTAACGCTTAAAGACCTTTGGATATTCACTCCCATTGTAGCAAATAAACTTCCTCAACTGGTTCATTTTTCAAATCAAAAAGGAACTAACGAAATAAGTAGTTCCCTCAATACTAGTGAATCTATGTTACCTTCCTTGCTCCATCACCTTCAAACTCTTCTGCTGAGAGATTCGGTCAAATGCCACCATCAAGATGGTCATGAGCAAAGCGAGAAGAACCGTTCCAGCGCTGATCCAGCTGAGGTTCAATATAGATGTCCTGCTTAGTACAAGTCCTCCTAACCCCGAGCCTAAAGCAAATCCGAATTGAATAAATGATGTATTGACACTTAATGCGATATCAGGAGATTTAGGTACAAGTGTGACAAGATATAGCTGCTGAGCTGGCGATGTGCTCCATGTTGCAATCATCCATATCATGATCACCGCCACCATGACCACGAGGTTCCCTGTCACAAATGCTAGCAGCATAAGCATGATGATTTGTAGAATAATTCCGGAGAAAATCGTGAATGTTGGGCCTTTTTTATCTGCTGCTACCCCTCCAAGACTGGAGCCCAAAAAGCTGCATATTCCCGCTAGTAATAAAATGCCACTGATTTCTGTGATGCTAAGGTTTGCTGATTCTTGCAGGAAGGGCGTTAAATAGGTAAATAAAGTGGAATATCCCCCAACATAGAATAGCGTCACTGCCACTGCCAGCAAAATTCTCTTATCTTTTAAAATTGATAACTGCATACCTAGCGTCACCGGTTCTTGTTCTTTCATAGAAGGGATGCGCCTATATACAACAATCAGCGGAATGAGCGTGATCAATCCAATGGCTGCAAATAATGCTTTCCATCCAATCATGCTGCTTAGAAATGTCCCGATTGGCACACCTAAAACCAAGGAACTGCTTAATCCCATTAAAATGATGCCAATGGCTGTTCCTCTTTTTTCTCGCTCGACAAGACGAGTAGCCACAGCCATTGCCACCACAATGGCCGTCCCTCCACTAATTCCTTGTAAAATCCTTGTCATCAGCACCATTTCAAACGAATGGCTGACACTTGTGAGGATATTACTTAAAGTAAAAATGATCAGCATCCATGATAATATTTTTCTGCGGTCGATATTGATGGTTAGTGCAATGACAATCGGTGCGCCGATTGCTGCTGAGAGCGCTAAGGATGTGACCAATAAACCAGCAGCTGATGTCGTGACCTGTAAATCATCTGCGACCATTTGAATAATCCCTGTAATGATATATTCGATTGTTCCGATTAAGAAGGCTGCTAAAGCAAGTAAATAAACAACGGCTTTATTTTTCATCGTGACGTTTCTCCTTTGGGCAATGTTTACACTTCATTTTTTATAGGAATTTGTATTTCAATGAGTCTTCCTTCTTCATTTTCAGACAATGGGTAATAAATCTCTCTGCCAGGCTGATCTTCTTTCACGCGGTATCCGTTATTTTCGATCCATGTCGCCAGGTCAACACAAGCAGATTGTGCAAATGGAGAATCTGAATGAAATAGGAGCGTCGCCATGGTTTCTTCAGCTGGTAACGTGCGCATCGTAATTCCCTGAGGCAGAGAGCCCCTTAACGCTTTAGCGGAATACCCAACCTGAAATTCGAACTCACTTTCTTTAGCAAGTGATTCCCTCCACAGCACGATTTGTGGCTCAGAGTTCAATTCTTGCGGATGTTTTTGTAACAAATGATGAAACGTTTCAAAGAATGATGGGATTTCGTCAACAGTTCCGTTGACTTGAAAAGACATGATGTGTTTGCTTTCAACCGATTTGATGATGACCTCCTGCTCTTTTTCAACACACCCCTCTCGTTTGATGAGGTGCATCCGCTCCTTAATACGCGCTAATTTCTGCTGTTCTCTCTCGATCAATTGCTGAATCTCACTCTCTTTCAAGAGAAACATGCCCTGAATCTGGTCGACAGAAATATCTTCACGAAGAAGCTGACTCATTTGCTTTAACGTAAAGCCTAATTCCTTGTATAGAAAAATCCGATTGACCTCAAGCAGCTGCTCAGCTGAGTAATACCGGTATCCAGAATCTTGATCGATCTGTTTAGGCTTTAATAAATCGATTTGGTCATAATACCTTAAGGTTTTGACAGGGACTTTACTTAACATAGAAAAATCGCCAATCTTGAACATCCTGATCTCCTCCGTTTTGTTGATCTGATCAAAGTATAAACCCTTCAGTTAAGGGGAAGGTCAATAGAAGTTTTTCATTTGCATAATCATTTGATGAAGTTGAATAAATTTTTCAAAAGCGCAAAAAGCCTAGATTTCTCTAAAATCTAGGCTTTGCCCATTATCCTAAAATTTTTTCTAACAATCCCATCTGCTCAACAATCTTCATATCATTCATAAATCGTTCCAAACTTACTTTATTCTCTTTTTGTAAGTCTGTTGAATAACCTAAGCATATATTAAAAATACGATCTAACCTTTCTCCGTCTCCACTATAAAAATAATTCGTCACTACTCCATTATTTTTACTTACAAGAACCACAACTGTAGCCATCTCTAATACATATTCTATATCTTCTTTAGAAATCGTTCGATCTTTTTTCTTAGCACTCATGAATTCATGACTATGAATAGAACGAATCCTACCTTCAAGTAAATTGAGTATAGACTTCTTATAAATGACATACACACTGTGAATATGACTTTTATCAGGACAATAGGGATCTTGTAAAATGAATTTTATACGTTCATCTTCTTTTTCAATTTTTATTGCATCAAGTTCATATAATAAAATTTGATCAATTTCTTCTATTTTCATAGGAGGAAAAGTATCGGCTGCATCTGTTTTATTTTTCATATGATCACTCCAATAATTGAAATAAACCGCTCTTAGTCCAAACAATCTAATCTTTCAAGACACTTCAACATGTTACCACTTTTAAAGAAATTGAATATGGCTCCCTCACTAAATCGCTCAGCTCTTACAACCCCCATGATGAGAGCAAGTACACACTGCGCATTTAAATTTGAGATGTCCACATGCTCCATATCGTTCGATCCCCATTCAATTCCATTTTCTGAGAGGATTTCACTATAGCGGGTAAGTTCCATTTCTTGATGCTGTTCTGCAAAGGTATAGACATCATCAAGAAAGCGTTGGACCGTTTCGGAATAATTCACAAAGGGCATCTGGATTGGGCGTTCAGCTGTTCCATCATTTTCTTGATCGATCACCCATTCTCCGATATGGTCCTCGTGAAGCATCGGTATGTATTTTGTCAGTATTTCAAATTGACTCATCGTTATCCTCCTCTATTTTATGAACTTGATTTACTCAGTTGATAAAAAAATCCGTGATCATCCTACCAGTTAGCCACCAGTATTCAAATCACGGACTGTTTATTCACTTCACTTTTTACACTCTTACCATTGATACAACTGTCTCCACATGCGCGGTATGCGGGAACATATCAACTGGCTGCATGTATTCGATTTTGTAGTCTTTTGACATGTATTCAAGGTCTTTTGCTAGTGTGGATGGGTTGCAAGAGACGTAGACAAAGCGTTTTGCTTTGACTTGTTTGACGGTGTCTAAGAAGGTGCGCTCGCAGCCTGTTCTTGGCGGGTCGACGACGATGACGTCAGGACGGAAGCCTTCTTTGACCCATTTTGGCAGCCAATGTTCAGCTGTTCCTGTCACATAGGTTGCGTTTTTCATGCCGTGTTTTTTGGCATTTTTCTTCGCATCATCGATTGATTCTTTGATGACATCCATTCCTCTTACTTCTTTTGCGCCATCTGAGAGCCACATCCCAATGGTTCCAACGCCGCAATACGCATCGACGACCTTTTCTTTGCCAGTCAGTTTGGCCGCTTTTTTCGCTTCATCGTAAAGCTTTAGCGTCTGCTTCGGATTCAATTGGAAGAAAGCACGTGCACTTAGTTCAAAAGAGACGTCTCCTAAAAATTCTTGGATGACCATATTGCCAGCTAGGTGAGATGTTTTATGGCCGAAGATGACTGATGTTTTTTCGCCATTGATATTATGCATAATGGACGTCACTTCAGGCAGACGTTTTTGAATGGCTTCGGCAATTTCTTTTTTCTTTGGAAATTCAGGTTTTGATGTGACAAGAACGACCTGTACTTCCCCTGTTTCAAAGCCGACACGCACGACAATCGAACGTACGTCGCCTTTTCTTGTTCGTTCATTGTAGACCGATACGCCGAATTTCTCTAAAATTTTGCGGACAACGCCCGTTGTTTTGTTTGTTTTTGGATGCTGCACGATACATTCCTTGATCGGTACAAGCTTATGAGAATTCAGTCCGTAAAGTCCTGCAATGATGTCTCCGCTGTGAGAACGTCCTACTTGGAACTGACTTTTGTTTCGGTAATGCCACGGGTCTTCCATGCCGATCGTTGGCCTAATATCAAGCTTTTCAACCGATAGCTTTGTATGGCGCTCCATTGATTGAATGACAATATCACGCTTTTCATTTAGCTGCTGCTCATACGCCAAATGCTGAAGCTGACAGCCGCCGCACTCTTCGTATACTGGGCATGGCGGTTTGACTCGATGCTCAGAGCGCTTTCGCACTTTCCTGACCGTACCTTCTGCATATTTTGCTTGGACATTCGTTGCTTCAACCACCACTTCCTCACCTGGAAGCGCGCCTGGGACAAAGACCACTTGTTTTTTAAAATAACCGACCCCTTCTCCATTAATGCCAAGGCGTTTAATGGTAAGCGGGAACTGCTGTCCCTTTTGCAAAAGGGCACCTTGCTGTTTTTCTTTCACTTTATTCTCTCCGTTCTATTTAAACCATTGATAGGTTGTCTTCATTTTATTCCATCTCCTTAGTATATCACGTCTTGGACAAAGAGAGAAAATGCCTTTCATTTATTTATCTGTCTCAATGCTTCTCCATAAATATAGAGAAGCGTAGCTTAAATATGGAGTCCATTCCTTGCTTAGCACTGCCATCTCTTCTTTTGTCGGTTTTTCAGGCAGGTCGAAGTGCTGTTTGATTGCATTTTGAATGCCGATATCTGCCATTGGAAAGAGATTTGGTCTTCCAAGCCCATTCATGAGCACATTTTGAACCGTCCAAGGTCCAATCCCTTTAATCGGAAGCAATCGCTCTTCTACCTCCAGATCAGATAAATCGTGTAATTCCTCTAAACAAAGAGAGCCGCTCACAATTCGTTTCGATACATCGATAACATATTCTGCTTTTCGCTGACTAAACTGCAGCTTTCTCAAATCCTCTGTTTCAAGAGAGGCAATGGTTTCTGGTAAAGGATCAAACCATACACCTTCTATTTGCTCGCCGTACGTATGAACAAATCGTTTCGTGAGCTCGTAAGCAAACGAAAGGTTCAGCTGCTGATGAATGATGCATTTCATGAAACAATGATATAAATGAAAATCCAGCATGAGTGGCGTTCCGATATGCTCCTCAAAAATGGGCGCTAAATTGGTTTGAGAAAAATGGTCTTGAATCATGTGTAATTGATGCTCCATGCCAAATATCCGTTTTACCTCAGAAAGAAGGGGTTCCTCTGGGCCGTTTGATCGCACCCGGAACATAGGCGCATCTATTGTTCCAGTAGCTTGAACGATGACCACATACGGTTTTTGCTCCAATCTGATCGGCACTTTGATTTCTCTTTGACTCAAATCGACTGCTTTTAATGGATCACTTGATAAGCGTCTAAGCACTTGATCGAAATGATACGGCGGCTCTATCACCAGCTGTTTTTCCCACATACATGTCCTCTTCCTTTCTGCCAACATACGCAGATGTAATTGTTTCATTTTGCATGAATGATTCTCTTTATTGAATACTTTTTAACATAAAGAGTACAAGAATTTATCAGTTATATCTTCCTTATTTGTGGTCATTCTCCTTTTGGATAGACGAAAGTTTTTAGTCGAATTCAGCTAACATTCGACAGCAATCTTCAACATTTTAGGATCATTTTCCTTAAATTAGAAATAGAACCTCTGGGTGATATCTTCCTCCCTGAATATATTTGTATAATTATGGCATATCAAGGAGGTGAACAAAGGAATTAGCGGATTAGGCAATCATTTGTTTTATCTTGCAAGAACATATTTACCTCATTGATAACCGGCTTCACCTAGTTTCACATTTTACAAAAAAGAAGACCCAAAATTAAAAAACAAAGGAGATCCGACCAATGAAAAAAACCATTCTTTCTGTTGCACTTGCCACTGCTGTTTCTTCGACACTGCCATTATTCGCTGACGCTGCTGAGCCAAAAACTTCAGCACCTGTTTCTACTACACTTCAGCAAACTGTCTTAAACAAAGCTGCTGCTGAAGGTAAAGCTGGCACTACGGCTAGCCCTAATGTTAACGTAAACTTTGATGTTCTTGGGATTGCCAATGCCATTGTAAACGCAGTAAACGCAAATGCAAACCGTTCTGGATTCGTGAAAAGCGTCATGGAAAGCACATTCTACGCTGCTGGCGGCAGATATAATGTCATGGTCTTTAACCTAAGCCAGAACTACGAAGACCGTTTTAACGGCGTCAAAACTTTCGCTACTGCTAATCTTGGTAATGTTGTTTACGGAATTTGGGTATTCGAAAGCGGTACATTTAAAAACAACGGCGATGGCGGCTGGGATAACTGGGCGTTTAGAGGCTGGTTTGACCGTCAAGATAAATTCGTTACGTTCCATCGTCCTTAATTCTCGGTTTTATCCATCAATCATACACGCACATTTAACCGATCTCTTTCTGAGATCGGCTTTTTTATGTAGAAAACGTATAAGTTCACCGGCGCTGCTTCATGATATAATGCAAGTCTGGAGGGGTGCACATGCTGAGAAAACTTGCAGTGACAAAAAACGGCGACTTGATTGAACATGCAACAATGCAGCAGCTTTCAAGCCCCGAAATCGCCTGGTATTGGATTGATTTTCATGCACCAACGGAAAAGGAAGCAGCGCTTTTGAAGGAATATTTTCAGTTCCATCCGCTTGCGATTGAGGATTGCTTCCATTATTTGCAGCGGCCTAAGCTTGATTTTTATGAGGGGTATTTATTTTTCGTGCTACATGCCCTTAATCAAAAAACGCTGCGTTCTGAGGAAGTTGATCTGTTTGTTGGTGAAAACTATATCGTGACCTTTCATTTAAAGGAAGCGCCATACATTGATCGTGTCATTCGAAAGCTCAAGGGGTCTGATAAAGAAAGAAACAGCGGACCCGAGCATATTGCCTACATGCTGATTGATCAGCTCGTTGATGATTATTTCCCTATTATTTATCAAATAGAGGACAGGCTGAATGAAATTGAGGATGAAGAAGGTCATAAAACGTATGGCACGTTGATGAACGAAGTATTCGGAATCCGATCCGATTTGCTCAAACTGCGAAGAACGATTATCCCGATGAGGGACCTTTTATATCGGATTGTGAACACAAATACGATGAAAAGCGATACAAACCGCCAAGCGTATTTTAATGATATTTACGATCATCTTTTGAAACTAACAGAGATCGTTGAGTCGAACCGGGACATGACAGCGGATTTACGAGACAGCTATCAGACGCTGAATTCCAACCGGATGAATGCGATTATGATGACATTGACCATTGTGTCGACCATTTTTATTCCACTGACCTTTATTGTTGGGGTGTACGGAATGAACTTTGACAACATGCCTGAATTACATTGGAAATACGGCTATTTTGGCGTGCTGATTTTCATGGGGCTGCTCGTCTCGGGAATGCTTTTATGGTTTAAACATAAAGGGTGGTTCCGGATTTTTAAATAGTGTTTTGAGAGAAGTGCTTGGGAGGAAAATCATATGGAAAACTGGATTCCACTGAAAGACAAAGAACTAAAGTTCGCATGGAAGACATTTGCTCGAGAGTTCAAATTTAAACCAAGCATCTCTCGCTTTCCCGCTTTTAAAGCACCTTCTCCTTACATCACATATGACATCTCTGCGTATTTTGAGGACTCTTCTCTTCTACATGCAGATGAAGATCTTGAAAAAAAGGCACTGCTCTCTTTTCAGGAGAATATCACCGGAACAGACGAATATATGCTGGCACTTGATTGGCAGCACGAATGCTACTGGATCACACCATATGGCTCGTTTGAAAAAGATGAATTTGGAGAATGGAAAGTTCCTGTTCTCCCTAATGGGGATTACTATTTCTTTTTATCAAAAGAAATGAATTGGGGGCTGCTAGGACATCCTTGGGAGCAAAGCATCACAATTTTCGGTGAGGGCTTGATTGACTCTTTTTCACGTCATCCCCCTCTTTTGTTTCAGCATAAAATCAGAGAGGGATAATCAAAAAGCCTGCAGGTCTTCTGCAGGCTTCTTTCTATAGCTGAGGCAGATGCCATACTTTTTCAAGCATGAGATCGTCTAGGCTTTTAAAGGAATATCCTTGTTTTTTCAGAGCGGTGATGGCATCATCCAGCGCTTCGGCATTGTCTCTTGAGACGGTATGAAGTAAGTAAATGGCACCTGGGTGCGCCTGCTTCATCATTTGATCATAAGCATACTGTTTTCCTTTTTGATGATGGATATGCCAGTCTACAAACGCTACTGACCAGAAAACAGTTTGGTAGCCGAGCTGTTTTGTTTCTTTTAGTACCCTTTCACTGAACACACCGCGCGGCGGACGAAGGTAGAGGTTATCTTGCTTTCCTGTGATTTTGTACACAGCTTCATTGACACGGTCCAGTTCTTCTTTGATTTCTTTCGTACTTTTTGTTGTTAAATCTGGATGATGATAGGAATGGTTGCCAATGATATGACCTTCTTCTGCCATACGTTTGACAAGCCCGGGCTGGTCCTTTACAAAATGACCTGTCACAAAAAAGGTGCCTGGTACTTGATGTTTTTTCAGCACGTCTAAGATCTTGGGTGTGTACCCATTTTCATAGCCGTTGTCGAAGGTGAAATAAATCTCTTTCTTTTTCGTGTTGCCTAAATAGAAGGCATCATACTTTTTTAAGAGTGCCGTCAATTCTTTGCCCGCATCCGGCGGCCTGTGCTCTTTGCTTTTCGCAAATCCCCAGTGGATGGGCTTATTAGACACGGCTCCTGCTTCTGAAAGAGGCATGGAAACAAAAAGCGCACATAAACAGATCAGCATGAATTTTTTCATTTACGTCACTTCCCGGTTTTTCTTCTATTGTGCAGAATAAGACCGAGACTCATACACCGATTCACCTGCCAATTTAAAGAAAAAAGCCCGCATTGCGCGAGCTATTCTTCCTTCCAATCATTTTTAAACCGTTCATATTTCGCTTCCAGGTCGTCAATCATCTGGATCAGTCTGTCTATATCCTCAACGTCTGTTGATTCGGGATCTAATGAATCAATCACATTCATAAACATATCTAATCGGTTCTTTAAATAATCAACCTGCTGCTCTTTGCTGTCTGCTGCCTTGCCCATCGATACACTCCCTTTAGCATTTGTTTATAGCTTATCTTTTTTTCCTTTGTAAATCAATTGTGTCCCTCTTGCGTATAACCGTGATGAGGCTTAAAATTAACTGTTGGCGGGTCTACGTTTGCCCGAATGAAAAGGAGATAGATACCATGAACCAAAAAACAGCACTTCGTCCGATCACCCCTGCATACGACCCTTGGGAAGCCTATCTCGATGTGCAGGATTACGGAGAAATGAAGCTGACTAATATTGAATTTACGACAACAACATTGTGTAACATGAGATGTGAGCATTGTGCGGTCGGCTATACCTTACAGCCTAAAGACCCGAATGCACTGCCGATAGATTTGTTACTTCGCCGTTTAGATGAAGTTCCGCTCCTGCGCTCACTCAGTATTACAGGCGGAGAGCCTATGCTTTCTCTTAAATCTGTACGAGAATATGTCGTCCCTTTATTAAAGTATGCCCATGAACGCGGCGTGCGTACACAAATCAATTCAAATTTAACCCTTGATTTGGCACGCTATGAAGAAATTATTCCATACTTAGATGTCCTTCACATTTCACATAACTGGGGCACTGTCGAAGAGTTTGCAACAGTCGGTTTTGCTATGATGGATCGTAAACCAACCTTTGAGCAGCGCGAGAAATTATTTAACCGCATGATTGAAAATAGTCAGGCACTTGTCAAAGCAGGCGTAACCGTATCCGCTGAGACCATGCTGAATAAGCGCACGCTTCCATATATTGAGCACATCCACCGGCAGATCGTCGAGGAAATGAAATGCCAGCGCCACGAAGTTCACCCGATGTATCCAAGTGATTTCGCCAGCGCCCTTGAATCTTTGACGCTTCCGCAAATGCGGGATGCGATTCATCAGCTGCTTGATATTCGTGATCAAAACACATGGATGCTGTTTGGCACCCTGCCATTTTATTCATGCAGCACAGATGAAGAAGACCAGCGCCTCCTCAATCGATTGCGCCAGGAGAAAAATGTCACAGTACGAAATGACCCTGATGGACGTTCACGGTTGAATGTGAATATTTTTGATGGGAATATTATTGTGACAGACTTTGGCGATACACCGCCGCTTGGAAACATTGCAACTGATACATTGCAATCAGCCTATACACGCTGGATGGACACGAAATTAGCAAAAGAGCTGAATTGTCATTGCCCAAGCGTGCAGTGCCTCGGTCCGAATGTTCTAGTGAAAAACAGCTATTATCAAGATGTTGATTTTACTTCTCGAACAGCCAGGGGGTAACCGATAGATGGACGATACATTTCTGACAGTGGTCAAAAACAAATACATTGAAATTCTCCTTGTTGGGCTCGTTCTTTGGCTTGCTGTCTTTATGATCAACAAAGCCCTTCAAATTTTCTTTAAACGAACTGAGTTTATAGAGGATAAAAAGAAGAAAACGATCGAGAGCTTGGTCAAATCGGTCACGAAATACACCGCTTCGATTTGCTTTGTGCTCTATGTCATTTCTCTTTTCTTTCATGACTTTGGGAAAATTCTTGCGGGTGCTGGTGTCGCTGGGATCGTCATCGGTTTTGGCGCCCAGACGCTCATTCGTGATATTTTAGCAGGCATTTTTCTCATCTATGAACGCCAGATTCATAAAGGGGATTATGTGACGGTGAATAACCTCTTTAATGGAACCATTGAAGAGATTGGTCTCCGCTCTCTGCAAATTAGAGAATGGAGCGGCAAGTTGTTAACCATTTCTAACGGGGATATCAGGCAAATCCAAAACTATAACATGCAATATATGCGGATTACGGAATCTGTGTTAATTAGCGCGAATCAAAACCCAGATATCGCCTTCCAAGCGCTTGAATCAGCATGTGACAATTTAAATCAAATGCATCATGATTTTCTTAAAAAAGATGAATTCCAAGATGCCATTGAACCCTTTCAGGTTCATGGAATTATGGGCTTGAATAAGCTGAATCGCGGGATTGAAATCACAGTTAAGGGAATGGTCGAAGACGAAAAATACTTCGAAGCCGCTCTCGCTGTGCGAAAAGAAATGATCAAACAACTTCATCAGCATGATGTCAAATTGCTTGAGGATCTCGCTTATCCCCAGCCTGCAAAATAACCTCATTCTATATGGGGTTATTTTTTTATTTGTATTTTGTTAACCGGTTAATTATAATGTTATTTAGTTAACCAGTTAATAATAGAGAGGATGTATGGAATGACAAAAACAGAAGCAATTTCTTTCATCAAGGAGATGTATCAAGAGGTATTAACCAAGTTCGATACAAAAAAGGTGGAGACATATTTTTCACCTGACTATCAGCAAGTGACCGATGGGAAGGTGTCCACGCTTGATGAATTTAAAAAGCATCTATCCACATTAAAAGAAATGACAACACAGCTTGTGATCCCCGCCTTTCATGATGTGTTATTTGATGAAGAAACGCAGCAAGCGTGTTTTCGTTACACGGTACATGTTGACCTCGCAAGCGGAGACGGGGGTTTAATAGATGTCACAGCTCTTTTCACCTTATTAGATGGCAGGATCATTCGGTGCGACGAGCTGACTCGGGCTCACGAAAAACATGAAATGCTTGAACAGCTGGGGCACATTAGCTAACAATTCTCTTCATTTCAGCCCTCTTACTTCTATCCTCTTGACTGATTCATGTATAATAGATAGCAGAATGATTTCATGCAGCATGGGGACCCTCATACTGTGTATTTTCTAATTGAAAGAGAGTGAATAAGATGGGTCGTAAGTGGAACAACATTAAAGAAAAGAAAGCATCAAAGGATGCTAGTACAAGTCGTATTTACGCAAAATTCGGGCGTGAAATCTATGTGGCTGCCAAACAAGGTGAGCCAAACCCAGAATCAAACCAAGCACTTCGTTTTGTCCTAGAACGTGCAAAAACATATAGTGTCCCAAAACATATTGTGGACCGTGCCATTGAAAAAGCCAAAGGCGGTGCGGAAGAGAACTTCGATGAGCTGCGCTACGAAGGATTTGGTCCAAACGGATCAATGGTCATCGTTGATGCCCTCACCAATAACGTGAACCGGACAGCTTCAGATGTTCGAGCAGCATTTGGGAAAAACGGCGGAAACATGGGCGTAAGCGGCTCTGTTGCTTACATGTTTGACCAAACAGCTGTCATCGGTGTCGAAGGGAAAAGCGAAGAAGAAACACTTGAGCTTTTAATGGAAGCAGATGTTGATGTACGTGACATCATGGAAGAAGATGAAACGGTGATTGTGTACGCTGAACCAGATCAATTCCATCAAGTACAAGAAGCATTCAAACAAGCGGGTGTTGAAGAATTCACTGTCGCTGAAATCACAATGCTCCCGCAAAACGAAGTGACATTAGATGATGAATCTAAGGCACAATTTGAAAAGCTGATCGATGTTTTAGAAGAGCTTGAAGACGTGCAGCAGGTTTATCATAATGTGGATTTAGGGGAATAAAAAACTTAGCCATAGTAGTCGTTGAGTTCATTCAACTTCTACTATGGCTTTTTTATTTCCTCAAAAAATGTAATATATGTATAATATGTTAATGTCTACACTTTTCAAGGAGATGAGTTTCATTTTTAAAACATGGTGGTTTTCTTATTATGGATTTATGATCATCCCTTATCTTGGCCTATGTCTTATTTTCAACGACTTACCGATATTGACTAAAGTTATCTTCTTTCTTTTTATCATTTGGTATTTATATAACGTCTTTGACTTTTACAAAAATGAATTAAAAAGAAAAAAAGAGAAACCCTATTAGCAAAAAACAGTCATCTCCTCTGTTGATAAGAGGAGATGACTGTTTTAATTCATCCCTTGAAACCCAAACGTCAGGTGATCCTGAACTGGAATCCAAGCGCCGATTCCTTGTGAGGTCACGTTTTTCACGACGAGTTTTCGTTTATTTCCTTTTAGCACAAGGTACACTTCTCCGTAAGTAACCTTACCTTTTTCGTTAATCGCTGGTGCATAGGCATGAAGCGATGCTGCTTTTTTTGGAGAGACATGGTAAGACTGATCTCGTTTTGTTCCTGCACCAATTACGGTGTCAAACGCGAGGGGCAGCTTTGTTTTTTGAATCGCTTTTTGCATCATCAATGTTTTCACATCTTCTGGGCTTGGCACTTTTGCTGTGAGTCCGCCGCTTACTTTCACTTGCTGCTTTTGAACGTATTTTCCAATGGCTGTTTTATTGCCGCCTCTGTTATCAATATGGTTCGTATTCACTTTTTTGTATTCCCAATTGGCGACGGTTTCGTTTGAATCGTAGCTCAGCGCCCATCTCCCAAGGAAAATGGTCGCGCGGTATCCAACTGCTAATGGCGTCCCTGAAATGCTGGATTCGTTCAGCATTTTAATCAAATGAGTATTCTCAATCGGGACACTTGTTGTTTTGAACAATTCAGCCGTCAGCTCGCTCGGCTGAAGCAGCGGCTGATCCTGTGACGCGTTCGGATACGTATTCTCCTTTGAAATACTTGCGACAGAGGATGGCACTTTAAATGGCTTTGCCGCCTCCGCTGGAAAGCTGTATAGAAAACTTAAGGATAAGAGAACAACAAACATGATGCGGGGCATCTTTTTCATATCATCACTCTTTCTCATTCATTTTTCCATAGTATTTTCCCGAAAGACGTCCCTTATCCACAAAAGATTATAAAAGGAAAAATCCAATCGCCATAATAAAATAGGCAGCGAGTAATGTGGCGCCTTCAAACCAGTTTGTATCACCATCATTTGATAAAATGACCGTGAGCAGCACAGAGGATGCCATCGCAATGAGCTCTGGCAAGGAGAAAATGAGCGGCATCTGCTTATCAAAAAATAGCGAGCTGATGACAAGAATCGGCGCAACCATCATGGCAACCTGAAGTGTGGAGCCAAAGGCGATTTCTACTGCTACATCCATTTTGTTTTTATACGCCATGATGACAGCTGAGGCATGTTCTGCTGCGTTGCCGACGATGGCCACAATAATGACACCGATAAACAGCTCACTCCAGCCAAATTGTTCTCCTACCGTATCAAATGTATGAACAAGGCGCTCTGAAATGTACGCAACTGCGATTGTCGAAAGCAGCAAAATGACAGTGGCAAACTTGCCAGACCATTCAGGTGTTTCTTCTTCCCTCTCTGCTTCGCCTTCCATGCTCTCCAGCTTGGCAACATACACCCCGCGGTGGCTGACCAGTTTGAAATAGAGCGCCGCGACATAAAGCAAAATCATGACAATGCTAATCCCAATGCTTAAAACAAACTGTTTATTCTCTGCCATCTCCATCGAAAACACTTCTGGAATGACAAACGCTACAATAATGGCAAACATGAGCAAGCCTGAATTGTGCCTTGCATCATGGACATTAAATACTTGACGCTTATATTTTAATCCGCCAACGAAAAAAGACAAGCCAGCCACAAGCAGTAAATTTCCGATAACCGATCCTGTTAATGATGCAAGTACGATGGCCGTCAATCCTTGCTTTAAAGCAAAAAACGAAATGATTAACTCCACCGCATTCCCAAATGTAGCGTTTAAAAGTCCGCCAATTCTGGGCCCCGCAATGATGGCAAGACTTTCTGTGGCTCTTCCCATAAAACTAGCAAGACCAATAATGGCGATACAATAAACGGCAAACATGACGACCTGCGGGAAATGAAGAAAACTGCCAAGCACCGATAGCGGAACACCGATTGCGACAATCACAAGAAATAAACGATTCATACAGCCATTCTCCTTTACATATGTCTGACTGTTATTCTTTCGTGAGTGCCGGCATCATATACATTTTAGATTCGCGCGTGTGAGAAGGTGATATCAATACTTCCTTTCACGGACTGCACCATAGAGCAATGCTTCAATGCAAGGGTGATCACTTTATCGATTTGTTCATCAGATGTATTAATGTCTTCAAATAAGATATGTAAATGAATGCAGGAAATCTTGTTTACAGCTCCTGCCCTTGTCGTTTCAGGTGTGATCGTCAGCCCTTTATAGGATATTCGCTTTTTACGGCACACATGAAAGAGCATTTCTCCAAAGCAGCCTGCAATGGCTGAGGTGAACAATTGAGATGGACGGTACCCCATTTCTTCCGTTCCTGAAATAGGCAGTTGCCTGTCCTCATTATGTGCGATCCAATGATCCTTTTCGTATGTCAGCTTCATTCCTTTTCCACCTTTCTATTGAAACCCCTATGGTTCCATTGTACGATGAAAATATGAACTTGTAAGGAGCATCTTATGTCGAGAATTCACTTTATGATTTTAATTTTACTTGTATCCGTGTCTGGTTTTTCACAGGGTGCATTACTTCCTGTCATTTCCATTATTTTCGAACATGCCGGTACTTCTCCTACGTTAAACGGACTGCATGCCACAGGCTTATATCTCGGAGTACTGCTTGCGTCTCCTTTTATGGAAGCACCGCTTCGCCGGTTTGGATTTAAGCCGTTAATCGTCATTGGAGGCGCCGCTGTCTTTTTAAGCTTGTTTAGCTTTGTGTTTTTTGAATCTTATGTCGTCTGGTTCTTCCTCCGGCTTATGATCGGGATTGGTGACCATATGCTGCATTTCTCTACACAGACGTGGGTGACCTATGCTTCATCCTCGAGAAATCGCGGAAGAAACATTTCACTGTATGGATTATCGTTTGGACTCGGTTTTGCCGCCGGCCCTTTTTTAACGCCGCTCATTGAGATCAATCCAGCTTTGCCTTTTATTGTTTCTGGTGCCGTTAGTTTATGTATTTGGCTGCTTGTGTTTGTTTTAAAAAATACATATCCAGATACGGGCGAAGTGCAAACGTCAGAGCAGACAAACAGTTTGAAGCGCTTCAAAAAGGCCTTTCAATTTGGCTGGGTCGCCTTTATGATGCCATTTTGCTATGGATTTTTAGAAACGACACTTAATAGTAACTTCCCTGTATATGCGCTAAGAAGCGGGGTGACAGTAGATGCGGTCGCGTTTATTTTACCTGCGTTTGCCATTGGGAGCATTGTCTTTCAGCTTCCTCTTGGAATGCTCAGTGACCGGTTTGGCAGACGCCGCATCATTTTATGTGTGACACTCGCTGGATCATTCTTTTTCCTTTTAGCAGGGATCTTCATTCAATCGGTTTTGGCTGTGGCCATTTGTTTCTTTATCGCCGGAATGGCTGTAGGCTCTACCTTCTCACTTGGCATCAGTTATATGACCGACTTATTGCCAAAGCATCTGCTTCCCGCCGGGAATTTGATGTGCGGGATGGCGTTTAGTGCCGGCAGTATTCTCGGGCCGGTACTCGGAGGATTCTTTGTGCAAACGTTTGAAGGAATGAATTTACTTTACCTTGTCAGTATCGTGATATTATTTGTGTTTTGCTGCGTTCGGTTTGGGAGAACGACGGCAGTGGTGGAAAGTCCCAATGAATCCATTTCTAATTAAAAAACTCCCCTGCACCGCAGAGGAGTTTTTTCATTTAATGATAACCATTTTGCCCGTTCGCACTGCCGCTTGTTTTGTGCTTTGGCTGATGGCCTTTGTTTTGTTTCGTGTTGCTTCCGCCTTTTTTCGATTGTTTGGACATATGTGATTCCCCCATCCATCAAGATTGAACATATTCGTTCTTCTTTAGGATGCCCAGATTTCTTCACACCTTGCCTGGTACGATTTTACGCTTATGTAAAAGCGCATTAAGCTCGCCGCCAAGGATAATCATGATGCCGGTTAAATAGAACCAGATCATTAAAATAATGATTCCCCCAATACTTCCGTACATCGCGCTGTAATTAGCAAACTCGCCTACGTAAAATGAGAACAGCATGCTGACCAAAATCCATCCAATCGATGCAAAAATGGCGCCTGGCAGGACAAATTTCAATTTCAGTCTGATGTTTGGGGCGAAATAGTACAAGGCTGTAAACACAATCAATAAAATCAGCGGGCTAATGATCCACCTCATGGCCGTCCAAATGGTGAGAAAGGCATCTGACTGCCCAACTAATTTAGCGACAAATAAGCCAAGTTCTTTTCCAAAGACAGGTAGCATTAAGGCAAAAATAATCGTAAGAACCATCGCTATGGTTAAGATGATTGATGTTAAACGTACGAGAATGAAGGAACGATTTTCCTCAACTTCGTAAGCATGGTTAAATGCTCTGACGACGGCATTAATCCCGTTAGATGCAGACCAAAGGGCGGCAATAATCCCGAATGACAACAATCCGCCGTTGCGGCTGTTCAGTGTCTCTTCGGCGATGGATTCAATCATCGAAAGCGCTCCTTCTGGCGCATAACCAGAGATGACGCTCAGGACATCCTTCGACGTCAGCGGCAAATATCCAACGAGTGTCAGCACGAAGATGAGAAACGGAAATAATGAAAGCAAAAAGAAGTAAGCAAGCTCAGCAGATTTTGCTGGTCCTTCATGCAGCAAAAAGCGTTCAATTAACGCTTTAATAAAACCCATACGCCTCATCTCCAATGATCAATCTTTCTATTTCGATCGAAAGTGATCCTTTGTTTCTTCAATAATCTCTAATACTTTTGGGGTTGTTTCCTTTAACTGATTGACTTGTTCATTTAAAAATGACAAATCATCTGAGACTGTTCGCATCAGCTGCTTCGTTTCTTCCATTTTTTCTTTCACGCAAGCAGAAATTCTGGCTGGCTCCTGACGGTATTCCGCCAGCTTTTCCTGACAGTCATCCCATTTGTCTTTAAGCGCAATTCTTGTTGGCCGATGAAATAATGTCAGCAGTGCGCCGCAAGCTGCTCCTATCACAGCTCCTCGAAGCATGATTTGATTTTTCTCTTCCATCTCGTCTGATCTCCTTTCAGTTAAAGGTGTTTCTCTTTCTTTACATACGTCAAAAAACGATCAATTCCTGTTTCAATTAAATCATGTACTTCCTCAAAGTTTCCAGTGTAATAAGGGTCTGGCACATCATCTCGATCATCGTCTTCAACAAAGTCAAGAAGACGGCCAATAAAGTGATGTTTCCCATAACCGGCTATACTGCGAAGTGCCCCTACATTTTCAGCATCCATCGCAATGATATAGTCGTATGCTGTGATGTCCTCCTCTATGATTTGTCTTGCGGACATCCCTTCATAGCTGATCCCTTTTTCATCAAGCAGCTTTCGTGTACCTTCATGCGGAGGACTGCCTTGATGCCAGCCGCCAATGCCTGCTGAATCAATGACAAAGTGCTCGCTTAGTCCTTCATCTTCTACTCGTTTTCTAAACATGGCCTCTGCCATCGGTGACCTACAAATATTGCCAAGACATACGAATAATACATGAATCATCCTTCATTCTCCTCCTATCTTTTCCCTAAGAACTGCTTTCGAAAACCTTTTCTCTATCATATCAAGCCCTTTTTCTTTTGAAAACTTTGCAAGAAAAACTCCCATCGGCATTGACACATTATACAAAAAAAGGGGACACTTTAGGAGAATTGCACAAATAAAGGGGGATACATATGGGATGGGTAGAACAGATTGTCAGCAATATCAATGATGTATTATGGGGACCGCCGCTTTTGTTTTTGATCGTGGGGACTGGGATTTACCTTACCTTTCGCGTACTCTTTATTCAAATTAGGCTGCTCCCCTATTCGCTGAAGCTTGCATTTTCAAAGCAAGACAAGACATCAGAAGGTGATATTTCTCACTTCCAAGCATTAATGACAGCTCTTGCTGCAACGGTTGGAACGGGAAATATTGTAGGGGTCGCCTCTGCTGTCATTGCTGGCGGACCAGGCGCTGTGTTTTGGATGTGGTTTGCAGCGTTCTTTGGAATGGCGACAAAATATGCTGAAGCTGTTCTCGCAGTGAAATACCGTGTCAAAAATGAAAAAGGTGAAATGTCCGGCGGGCCGATGTACTATTTGGAGCATGGCTTGAAGCAAAAATGGCTAGGGGTGCTGTTTGCTATTTTTGGTGCTGCGGCTGCCTTTGGAATTGGGAATCTCGTGCAGTCAAATTCGATTTCTGGTGTCATGAATTCAACCTTTCAGATTCCAACATGGATCACAGGCATTATTATTACGGCCTTTACTGCGCTCGTGATTTTAGGCGGGATTAAAAGCATTGGACGGGTGACGGCTATTTTTGTACCGGTCATGGCTTTATTCTACGTCATTTGCGGGCTGATCATTCTTGTCATGAATGCGGATCTTGTCCCAAGTGCAGTTGGGCTCATTTTTACGGATGCATTTACAGGTCAAGCCGTTGCAGGCGGCGCGATCGGTACCGTAATCCGCTGGGGTGTGGCGAGAGGGGTATTTTCCAATGAAGCAGGTCTTGGTTCTGCACCAATCGCTGCTGCTGCTGCCAAAACAGATATGCCTGCTCGTCAAGCGCTTGTGTCAATGACGCAAGTATTTATTGATACGATGATTGTTTGTTCCATAACCGGGATCACAATTGTCATGGCCGATATGTACGTCACAGAAAAAAGTGATGCACTCACCTCGTTATCCTTTGCTCATTTCCTTGGACCAATCGGCTCAATCATTGTTGCAATCGGCTTACTTTTATTCGCTTATTCCACCATTATTGGCTGGTCCTATTATGGTGAAAAATGCTTTACATATTTGGCAAAAGATTCGTATGTGATGTATTATCGTGTTGTGTTTGTTATTGCTGTCTTTTTTGGTGCCGTGTTTAAGAATGATTTCGTCTGGGGCGTGGCGGATATGCTAAACGGACTGATGGCTGTTCCGAACTTAATCGGCCTCATCGGTTTATCAGGAGTTGTCGTGTTTGAATCTAAACGAATCATTGATAAGATCAAGCAGGAGAAAAAGGAGAAAAACATCTCGGTGTCGTCTTAATAGCCCTTTTATTCTTTTGCATTTCTGTTAAAATAGACATGTTATTCACATATGCAGGAAAGGACGTGCCGCCCTTGTCAGAGCAAAAAGCGGCTGAAGTCAATCAGCTGATTGAAGACATTTCGCAAAAGTTAAATATGCTGAACATTGGAGTCATCAAAGCCGAGGACTTCAGTCCAGACAAGTACGAAGATATTGAATTTCTACACCAAATGGTGATGAAAAAATCTTCATTCAGCCCAAGTGAAATGCAAGCCATCGCAAGCGAACTAAAAAACTTAAGAAAATAATCGTGCAAAGGAAACCAGATTGCGGTTTACGCCGCTTTCTTCCATCCATGCACAGAAAAAGCCAGCACCCCGCAAGGTGCTGGCTTTATTTATCCTGTCAAAACTGCTTATTTTGCGAGCAGTTTTAATGATTCACGGTTAAATGCTGGAATGTCATCAGGTGTACGGCTTGTCACAAGCTGATCCTGACAAACAACAACTTCTTCATCTTTGAATTTGGCGCCTGCGTTTTCCATATCTACTTGAATGGATTTATAGCCAGTCGCGCCTCTGCCTTCCAGCGTCTTCGCTGTAATGAGCAATTGCGGTCCGTGACAGATCGCAAATACTGGTTTTTTCTCGTCCATAAATGCTCTTGTGAATTGGACATAGCGATCATCTGCACGCAGAATGTCTGGTGAGAAACCGCCAGGAATCAGTAGTGCATCGAAGTCTTCAGGCTTCACGTTATCAATGGACGCATCCACTCTCACTTCTGCTTCTCCTTGCTTCCCTTTCACTGTTTTACCTTTTTCGTTTTCAATTACTGTGATCTCATGGCCTGCATCTTTAAAGGCTTTTGCAGGCTCGGTGAATTCAACATCCTCAAAGTAATCTGTTAATACAACTGCAATTTTCTTACCCATGTAGAAACCCTCCTGCTTGATTATCGTTACACTACACACTATACCCGGGTACATTGAAATCAAACATCCTATCCCGATCAGAAAACCCCTTATGATAAAAATAAGCATTTAGACTTATTTATATTTCCTCAACAAGGTAATTCGTATGATTTATGTTATCTTTACAATAATCTGCAAAAAATAACTACAAAAGTTAACGAAACATTTCTACAATAGGTATTGTGGTCAAAAAAATTAGAAAGGCGGAGATCAGGTGAAGAAGCAAACACATAGGTCTAAACGAAGGAAAAACCTGTCTATTCTGCTCACTTCCATTATGATGATTAGTCTCATTCTCCCAGCAGTACCTACTCATGCAGCAATAGAAAACGGCGATGCCGTAAAAGTCAGCATCTTAGCCACAACGGATGTTCATGCGAACATGATGAACTATGATTATTACAGCGACAAAGAAACAAATGAATTTGGTTTGGCAAAAACAGCCGAGCTAATTGAAAAGCACCGTTCACAAAATCCAAATACACTCCTTGTTGATAACGGAGACCTGATTCAAGGAACCCCTCTTGGAGAATACGTTTACAAAAATGAGAAAGACAGCATCATCAATCAAACAAAGGTTCACCCCATTATTCATACACTCAACAAACTAAAGTACGATGCAGGAACACTTGGCAATCATGAATTTAACTACGGATTATCATTTCTTGACGGTACTATTGCCGGGGCTAACTTCCCAATTGTCAATGCGAACGTCAAAAAGTTAAATGGAGAACACCGTTTTACGCCTTATGTGATTCAAGAAAAAACATTTAAAGACGCAAACGGAGCCTCACAAACTGTGAAAGTCGGTTACATAGGATTCGTTCCACCACAAATTATGACGTGGGATAAGAAGCATTTAGATGGACAAGTTCAAGTGCAGGATATCGTCGAATCTGCCAATGAAACCATTCCTGAAATGAAGGAAAAAGGAGCAGATATCATCGTCGCTCTTGCCCATACAGGAATTGAAAAAACCGCTTCGCCTAAAGGATCAGAAAATATGATCTTTGACCTTGCCACGAAAACGAAAGGCATTGATGCGATCGTGTCTGGCCACCAGCACGGCACATTCCCAAGCGCTGAATATAGCGGCGTTGACAAATTCGATGTCTCAAAAGGAACCATCAACGGCATTCCAGTCGTCATGTCTAAAAACTGGGGAAGCTACCTCGGCGTCATTGATTTAACATTAGAGCCTGACGGCAGCAACTGGAAAGTCACAGATGGAACAGGAAAGATTGAATCTGTTGCAGGAGTCACCTCTCAAAACAGCACTGTAAAAGATGCTATTCAAACGACGCATCAAAACACACTTGATTATGTAAGAAAGCCTGTCGGTAAAACAGAAGCAGACATTAACAGCTTTTTTGCTCAAGTGATGGATGACCCTTCTATTCAAATTGTGACGGATGCACAAAAATGGTATGCACAAGAAAAAATGAAGGATACGTCATACAAAAACTTACCGATTTTATCTGCAGGCGCCCCGTTTAAAGCCGGCGGCCGAAACGGTGTAAATTATTATACAAATATCGCAAAAGGTGATTTAGCGATTAAAAACATCGGCGATCTCTACCTTTACGATAACACCGTGCAAATTGTCAAACTGAAAGGCAGTGAAGTGAAAGACTGGCTCGAGATGTCTGCCGGACAGTTTAATCAGATCAAGCCAAACGATTCAAATGAACAGCCTATTTTAAACGAAGAATACCGCTCGTATAACTTTGATGTGATCGATGGTGTCACCTATCAAGTTGATGTGACGCAGCCTGCTAAGTACAGCACAACAGGCACTCTTGTCAATGCGAAGGCAAACCGCATCAAAAACCTGTCCTACAACGGGAAACCAGTCTCTGACAATCAAGAATTTTTAGTCGTGACAAACAACTATCGAGCTTCTGGCGGCGGTGGCTTCCCGCATCTGACGCAAGATAAAGTGGTGCTTGCCTCAGCCGATGAGAACCGCCAAGTGCTGATGGATTATATTATCGAACAAAAAACCATCAACCCAAGTGCGGACCAAAACTGGTCCATTGCACCAATCAAAGGCGCAACAGTCACATTCGAATCTTCTCTTTTAGCTAAGCCGTTTGCTGAAAAATCTAGCAGCGTAGACTTTGTTCGTAACGCCAGCACAGATGGTCTTGGTGTGTACAAGCTAGCCTTTAAAGAGGATGGCACAACAGAACCGCCTGCATCAGACAACTGGAATTTAACGGTGATGCATACAAACGATACACACGCACACCTTGATGATGCGGCAAGACGTGCCACAAAGATTAAAGAAGTTCGGTCCGAAAGCAAGAACAACATTTTATTAGATGCTGGAGATGTCTTCTCTGGTGACCTATATTTCACAAAATGGCAAGGACTTGCTGATCTCAAACTGATGAACTTAATGAAATATGATGCCATGACGTTTGGTAATCATGAATTTGACAAAGGTCCTTCTGTTCTTCGTCAATTCCTGACAGGTGATGCATCAGATGTAGATGCGAAAAACCGTCATCAATTTGAAAAGCCTGCATTCCCGATTGTGTCATCAAACGTTGATGTCTCTAAGGAAAAACAATTGAGCGGCTTAGTGAAAAAGCCAGCCACATTTAAAGCTGGTGAGAAAAAAGAAGCTGGGATTTACCCATACATCCTGCTTGATGTAAACGGTGAAAAGGTGGCGGTATTCGGCTTAACCACTGAAGACACGGCCATTACATCCAGCAGCGGCCCTAACATTCAATTCAAGGATGCATACAAGAAAGCAAAGGAAACAGTCAACACCATTCAAACAGAAGAAAAAATCAATAAAATCATTGCTTTAACACACATTGGCTATAACCGTGACCTTGAGCTGGCTCAAAAAGTAGACGGTATTGATTTAATCATTGGCGGTCACACGCACACCCTTGTAGAAAAATTAAAGGTCGTCAATAAGAAAGAACCAACGATTGTCGCACAGGTGAAAGACTACGGACAATTCTTAGGGAAAGTAGATGTGGCCTTTAATCAAAAAGGAGTCGTACAGCCAAAGAAATCTTCTTTTGACCTCATCACCATCGATGACTCTGTCAAAGAAGATGCCGATGCAAAAGCGATCCTCGATCAGTACAAGGCAGATATTCAAGATTTAAAAACAGAAAAAGTCGGGTCTACTGATGTCCTCTTAGACGGACAACGAGAGCATGTCCGGGCGAAGGAAACAAACCTTGGGAACTTTATTGCAGACGGCATGCTGAAGAAAGCGCAGGAATCTGCTGGTGCTGATATTGCCATCACAAACGGCGGCGGTATTCGAGGCAGCATTGAAAAAGGAGATATCACTTTAGGTGATATTTTAACGGTCATGCCATTCGGAAACACACTCTATGTCGCGGATTTAAAAGGCAGCCAAATTAAGAAAGCGCTCGAACAAGGGCTTTCAGGCATTGAGGAAGGCGGCGGCGCATTCCCTCATGTAGCCGGCATTGAATATACGTTTACACTGAGTAAACCAGCTGGCAGCAGACTCATTGATGTCAAACTGAAAGACAAAAACGGCAAACTAACTGACATTGATGATAAGAAAACATACCGCGTGGCAACAAACGCATTTGTCGGGACAGGCGGCGATGGCTACAGCGTCTTTACAGAAGCCTCTCACGGCGAAGACTTAGGCTATGTTGACTATGAAATCTTCAAAGAGCAAATTGAACAGGCAGACGGCGGGCATATTTCTCCTGTCATCGATCATCGAGTGAAAGAAGTGTTCCTTCCACGTGCGAAAGGAAAAGGCGCCTATGACATTCAAGATGATGAGAAATTCCAAACGTATGTGCAGCATACAAACAAAGCATTGCTCTATTTAGACAAAGCGAGCGAAGCGAAAAACGTTCAATTGTCACTATCAAAAGCACAGGTAGCCGAGCTGAAGAAAAGAGAGCAAGATCCGAACGTCACTATCTATCATGACAAAGTGGGACTCGCATTACCGCTCTCTAACTTGTCCGAGAAAAACGCAGAAATATCGATGACAAAGACGGATAAGGTGAAAAATGCATTAACGGATACGTATGATTTCCAAATCAAACAAGATCAGAAAAAGGTTTCTACCTTTAAAGATCCTGTTACACTATCCTTTACATTAGATGAGCCTCAAAAGGCAAAGAAACCTGGTGTATATTATGTAGACCGCAAGAAAAATCGTTATGCCAAAACAAGTAATGGATCATTCGAAAATGGGGTCGTTTCAGGTCAAACTGAGCACTTTAGCGAATACACCGTACTCAACCAAAGCGGAGCAGCTGGAACAACGCCAGATCAAACTGGCGGAAATGGCGGAACTTCAGCGCCAGGCGAAGGTACAGGTACAGATCCAAACCAAGATGGAACCAGACTCCCAGGCGGCACACTGCCGAATACAGCAACAATGATGTATACAGCTGTATTGATTGGCGTACTCATGCTTGCCTCAGGCGGTATCCTCTATTACTACCAGCGTAAGCGTACAAGAAAAAATGTATCATCTTAAAAGAAAAGGACAGAGCCTATGCTCTGTCCTTTTTTTCTCTTCTAGCAAAATCGACGAATCTGAAGCGGTCTAACCTGTGACGGCTTTCTGTGTATTGAAATAGACTCGTATCCTCTAAGAACACATAATTCTTTACCACGACGACATGGTCAAATCCTTTCAAATCAAGGTACTTCGCATCCTCTTCTGTACATGGCTCTACCACAAATTCCTTTTGAGCATAGCTGATTGATACACCGAGTTCTCCTTCAATATACTCGTAGATTGATCCTTCGCATATGTCTTTAGACAATACTTCAACATGCTTTTGCAAAAAGTAGTCCTTGTCTAAAATCACTTCTTCCCCGCTAATATTGCGAGAGCGAATGACTTTCCAGACGTCCGTCTGTTCGTCAATTTTTAGCTGAGACTGAATATACTGATCCGGTTTGATTAAACCGAATTCATGAACCGTTGTAACTGTCTTTCGGCCAAGCGTTTTGGAAAGCTCTTTAAAGCTGACAAGACCTGATACAGGGAACTGCATTTTCTCCCGATTCAGCAATACAGAGCCTTTCCCGCGGATTTTTTGGATATAGCCATTTTGCACAAGAATATTTAATGCCTTTCTCACCGTCTCCCGGGACGTGTCGTACATGATCGAAAGCTCATGCTCTGATGGGAGGATACCTTTATCCTGCCATTCACCTTGTTCAATTCGTCTTGCGAGCTGATCATAAATCACTCGAAACTTATTCTCTTTCATTTTCCCTCCGCCCCATTTTCTAGCGTTTGGTTAAATGATAAACGATTGACTCATATGGGCGCAACGTAAATCCCTTGATATGTGCCGGCACATCCTCATAATTGGATAACAGCACTTGACTCTCCATCTCATCAACAGCCTGCACAAGCTCATCAGGAAGCGTAAAGTCCGTCTCCCCTGCATAAAAGTGGTTGATCACGAGGAGCTTCTCATCCTTGCTTTCTCTAACATAAGCAAAAATCTTTGGATCTTCTGCTAGGAGTAAGGAGAAGCTGCCATATGTGATCACGTCAAGTTCTTTACGCAGTCTGCAAAGGGCTTGGTAATGATAAAAAATGGACGTCCGGTCTTTTAATGAAGCCTCGACCGAAATGTCGTTATTGGCTGGCTCAATCCAAGGCGTTCCTGTTGAGAAACCTGCATTCTTCTCTGAAGTCCACTGCATTGGTGTTCGCGCATTATCTCTTGACTTGACCTGTAAAATGGCGAGTGCTTCTTCCTTTGATTTTCCCTTTTCAAGCATGACTTCATACATATTGAGTGATTCGATATCCCGATAAGACGAAATGTCCTCAAAGCGAGGATTCTTCATACCAATTTCCTCACCTTGATAAATATAAGGAGTCCCTTGCATGAGATGAATTGTGGTTGCCAGCATCTTCGCTGACTGCTGATGATACTTGTCATCATCACCATACCTTGAGACGATACGCGGCTGATCATGATTGCACCAGAACAGCGCATTCCAACCGCCGCCCTCATGCATTTTTGTCTGCCATTCAGACAGAATCGACTTCAATTCTTGAAAATCAAATGGTGCGATCGCCCACTTTTCACCGTTTGGATAATCCACCTTTAAATGATGGAAGTTAAACGTCATATCCAGCTCCTGCCGATCAGGTCTTGTATACCGAATGCAGTCTGCGATATTCGTTGAAGACATTTCTCCCACTGTCATGCTATCGTATTTCGAAAAAACCTCCTGGTTCATTTCATGCAGAAATTCATGAATTCTTGGCCCGTCTGTATAGTACATGCGGCCGTCGCCTTGCACAGATTGTCCGGCATCATCTAAGAAACGCTGATCCTTTGAGATGTTGTTGATGACATCCAGCCTGAACCCATCAATTCCTTTTTCAAACCAAAAGTGCATGATGTCATATACTTTCCTGCGCACTTCATCCTTCTCCCAATTGAGATCCGCCTGAGTGACATCATATAAATGAAGATAATAATCTCCTGTTACTTCGTCGAGTTCCCAGGCTGGACCGCCAAATTTCGACTGCCAATCATTCGGCGGAGATCCATCCGCTTTTGGCTCCTTCCAAATATAATAATCTCGATAAGGGTTATCCTTTGACTCACGCGAGGCTTGAAACCACTCATGGAAAATGGATGTATGGTTAACGGCTAGATCCATGATGACTCGTATTCCTCTCTCATGCGCTTCCTTCAGCATGCGTTCAAAATCTGTCATTGTGCCGTACATCTCATGGATTTTTGTATAATCACTAATATCATAGCCGTTGTCATACTGCGGGGACTCATACATTGGCGTGAGCCAAATACAATCCGCCCCAAGCTCTTTGATGTAATCAAGCTTTTTCGTCACGCCATTGATATCACCTGTCCCAGAGCCGGTTGTATCTAAAAAGCTTTTCGGATAAATTTGATAGACCACCGCTTTTTTCCACCACGGTTCATTTGTTTGCTGATTCAATTTCCTTCACCACCACTAGTTAAGTTCGTCTGAAAAATCCTTCTTCTTTTTTAGTTTTGCATATAAAAGTGTGCCGATGAATGGGACGATGAGTACAATCACCATTCCGATTGCAAATGCACCCCAATATTTCGGGATAATGGAGAAGATTCCTGGAATGCCGCCAACACCAACTGAGCTTGCCAGCACCCCTTGAGAGGCGATAAACATACCGGCTAGTCCTGAGCTGATTAGTGCAAAAATAAATGGGAATCGATAACGCAGGTTGACCCCAAACATGGCCGGTTCGGTAATTCCTAAATAAGCAGAAATACTTGATGTCAGCGAAAGTCCTTTTTGCTTTTCATCTTTTAAGACAAACATCATCGCAAGGGCAGCTGATCCTTGTGCAATGTTGGATAAGGCAAGCATTGGCCATAGGAACGTGCCGTGCAGCTTTGAGTTAATCAATTGAATATCAACAGCGAGGAACGTATGGTGCATTCCTGTAATGACTAATGCTGCATACAGTCCGCCGTATAATAGACCGCCAAGTGCTGCGAATTGCTGGAATACCGCTACAAGTCCAGATGTTAAAACATTACCGATTGCAAATGTAACAGGTCCAATGACAATGAATGATAAAAATCCAATGACTAATAACGTAATCGGTGCAACAACTAACAGCTGAATACTTTCAGGTGTCCGTTTTGTGATAAATAATTCGAGCTTTGCAAGTAAATAGGAGGCAACGAGTATCGGAAGAACCTGTCCTTGATAGCCTACCTTCTGCACTTCAAGTCCAAACAAGTTCCAAACAGGAATGTCACCTGTCTTCTCTGCCGCTCCATAGCCCCATGCGTTTAACAAGTCTGGATGTACGAGCATCAGACCGAGGACCATCCCTAAAAGCGGATTCCCCCCAAACCTCTTCACAGCTGACCAGCCAATTAATGCTGGCAGGAACGTGAAGGCAGTGCCTGCAATTAAGTTGATCATATTCGCTAAATCAGCCCATGCTGGGTACACATCCACAATCGATTTTTGATCGAAGAAAATATCAGGAGCTGTTAAAATATTATTAATCCCCATTAATAAACCGGCTGTGACGATAGCAGGAAGAATCGGTATAAAGATATCCGCAAGCGTTTTCACAGCACGCTGCAATGGATTCAATTTTTGATCAGAGGCACGCTTGACGTCCTCTTTTGTGGCTTCCCCAATTCCCGTCCTTTTGACCATTTCGGCATATACTCGATTGACGACCCCTTGGCCGATAACAACTTGGTATTGACCGTTCGCTGAGAAAGATCCCTTCACTTCATTAATTTGTTCAAGTGCTTTCTCATCCACCTTGCCCTCATCTTTCAGCACAAAGCGCAGCCTTGTTACACAATGTGTCGCTTGATCGATATTTTCTTTGCCGCCGATGGCTTTCACAATCTGATCTGCTGCTGCCTGATAATCAGCCATACTATCCCCTCCGAGATCGTTTTTTTATATAAGAAAAAAGAACCAAAAAACTTGTATATACATGTTCACTTCATATTTTATATTTGTATATACATGTAGTCAACAATAAAATGTAGCGCTTACATAAAAAAAGCTCCCTCAATGTGCTCAGGGAGAGGCAGCGTGTCATCATCTTTTTTTATGCTCCGTTAATTTCTCGTAGACCTTATTTTTGTAAAAGGAGGAGGCTGGGCGGGCAAAAGTTTGACGCTTAGATGTAAGTTCATCCAGACGTTTTTGTTTTTCTTCACATATGAGAGACAGTTTCTTTCTTACCTCTCCATCTATACTCGATTGAAGTAATTCTTTGACAGTCATAAGTTCTTTTTTCAGCGCTGTTTCTTCCCCAGCAAATCCGGCATTTTTCATAATGCGGTAGCCCATTCTAAGTTCTTCTGGTACATGAGCAGCGTCATCTTTTGGCAGAGGCTTCCCAAAGCCAGATAATCCTTCAAAAGCCCCGTTATCCATCGCTTTTTTGATCCGTTCTTCTGATAATCTCTGCGCAAAATCCATAGCGTTTCTCCTTTCACCGCAAGTATGTGATTAAGCATAGCAAAAAAGCTGGCTCTCTCACAAGAGCCAGCTTCAGCGTCTAGACAAACCGCATTCGGCGCTCGTCCCTTCTTCGCTGAAAAGAGAAAAAGGGCTAAAATATTTTAGCCCTTTCTCGTTATTTCTTGTCGATTTTGAAAGTTGAGACCATTTGTGCTAAGTCGTCTGACATGTCAGAGAGCTGTTCAATCGCACTTGAAATTTGCTGCATACCAGCACTTTGCTGTTCTGTTGCTGCCGCTACTTCTTGAGAGCTGGCTGCATGTTCTTCCGATACAACAGAAATTTGCTCAATCGATGTAGAAATCGTTTGATATGCTCGCTCAACTTGCTTAATAGAAGCAAGCAAATTGTTCGTTCTTCTTGAAAACTGAGATACACCGTCGTAAATCACAGCGAAGTTCTGTGACGTGCCTTCCATTTGCTCACGTCCTTCTTCCACTGCTTTACTGCTTTCCTCTACGCTTTCAAGAACACGCTGGCTGTTTTCCTGTGTACCGATAACGAGGTCTGAAACAGTTTTAGCTGCATCTGCTGATTGCTCTGCTAATTTACGTACCTCATCTGCCACAACAGCAAACCCTTTTCCTTCTTCCCCAACACGTGCCGCTTCAATGGAAGCATTCAGTGCAAGAAGATTCGTTTGTGCTGAAATGTCCGTAATAATCGAGATCACACTTTCAATCTCCGTGGAATGAGACTGTAATTCTTCTGCTGCCTGCTTCGAGTTGGTCATCTTGTCATGTAACAAGTTCAGATGATCAAGCACATGGTTCACAAGTTTTTGACCAGATTCTGACTGCTCCTGTACATCAGATGAAACAGATTTCATTTCATCGACTTCTTTTGTGACGCCTTCGATTTGAGTATCGATCTCTGCAACAGATCTCGTACAATCCGTAATATTTGCGACAGAATCATTGATTCCTTCACTCATATTCGTCATGGCTTCTGACACTTGCTGCGCACTTTGACTTGATTCGTTCGTCACCGTGCGAAGCTGTGAAGACATTTTTGATACTTCACTAGATGAGTGCGAGATCTTCGAAATGAGCTCTTTGATCCGCCCCTGCATCTTTTGGAAGGATGCGGCAAGCTGGCCGATCTCGTCTTTACTCTCAACTTCTACCATTCCAGTTAAATCACCGTCAGCAATTCGGTTCGCTGAATCCATCAATGAACGTGCTGGTTTCGCAATTCTTCTTCCCATGATAAAGGAGAAGAGCAATCCACCGATGAGCACAATAGCCGATGCAACCGTAATGTAGATTGTGAGCTTCTTCGTAGTGGCTGGAACAATTGATGCATCTAGATCAATCCCTAAAATCCCTGTCAGCTCACCGCCTGAATCTTTGATTGGCAAAAAGACTGATTTATGTGTTCCATATGAATCATGGTAAATATCACTTTTGACCATTTTATCTTCAGAAAGAGCTTGCTTCATCTCATCTGAGAATGCATAATCCTGGTCAAAATCATTGTCTTCCCCAGTTAATACGATAATTCTTTCTTTACCGCCTTTATTAGATAACACGTATAAGTTCTCAAGCGTATGATCTTTTTGAAGCTCTGTGAATTTCTTTTTGATATCAACATAAATGGGATCATCCTTCCCGCTAATGCTGAGCACGTTTCCATCGATGTTATCGATTTCTTTTTTGGCGGTATCAATATCTGTTGTTAATCGATAATCAAATTGCTTTAATAACTGGGATGATAAATCCTGGCTGACTAGATAAAATGTTAGAACGAATAATGCAACGGTTGCGAGTAATGTTACGGTAACGACTGACATGATTTTAGAGGATATCGTGTATCCTCCAAATTTCCTTTGTTTCGCCATTTTTTCCTACATCTCCACTCTCAGATTTGGTTTAAGCATGTACATTTTCAAATTGTCCACAAACAGATGCAATCACATCTTTTAAATAAGATACGATATGAGGGATATGCTCTGGTAACGTATAAGGTGAGATGACAAAAAACTTACTAACACTTAGATAGAATTCTTGACCTTCTTTTGAGTTAACAAGTAAAAACTTCGTTGTATCGCCAAAGAACATCTCGTCTCTTTTCTCTCCAAGCTTTTCAAACAACATTTTGTTCAATTCATTGTTTCGCTCAATTTCCATTGAAGTCGCTTCGCCAGAAATCTCTTCTTGAAAACGCGGTGAGCCGTCTAGGTAAATTCTAAATAATGTAGCCATTCCGACGTTGTCATCATTCACGACTTCTGCTTGCGGAATTTCCCTACTAAGTGCTTCTCTGAAGGCAAGGTTTACTTCTAAGAATTGACCGAGCAAGCGCTGGTAGCCTTCAATCCCAAACGTTAACAGCACACTCAGCATGCTGATTGAGCTTCCCATTCTTGAGCACTCAAGTGTATAACCCGTATGGTATTCCCCGTAGCCTCTATGGCCAACATATGGCGTCTCTTGTTCTTCCAGATCCAAACGCTTTAAGTCAGCAGCGTTTTTCACTAAGAATAAACTGGATGTGTAAGGTGTTTGGCCGAGCTTTTGAAAATCAAAGCACATCGAGTCTGCAAGAGAAAGATGCTGGAATTTCGCTTTGATTTCTTTTAGCATACGAAGAACACCGTCTGTGAATTGCAGCGGGTTTTCTGATACATCATACTCATTAAAGAAAGCAAAGAATCCACCCAGCGCCGAATCTGCATGAATATGCGGCACCTTCAGATCATACTTTTCAGCAATCGCTTCTGCTGTTTCACGTACCCCTTTTACATCATCAATTGCAATGGCATCTGTTGTTCCGGTTGTTGCCACAATATAAACGGGAATCCCGCCATCCTGTGCAACACGTTCCATTTGACAACGCAAATCTTCCATATCCATTGAATGATCTTTATTCGTCTTAATTCTGATTAAGTTGTTTGTGCCAAGTCCTGTTGCTTCCATTGACTTAAATAAGCTGTAATGTGCGGCATCAGAACAAAACGCATAAAGATTTTGCGGAACTCCTTTTCGCAGTGACTCCGGCGCTGCTTTGGCAATCGCTAAACGAAGTCCTGAAAAAATCGCTCCTTGACCTCCCCATGTTGTGTATCCCCCGCTCACGTTTGGATCATATCCGATGAGCTTAGACATCATTGAGACCACTCTGACCTCAGCTTCCGCACCTGCTGGCCCATAAACATCCCATAGGTTGTTTCCGTTTACCAGCATAGCTGTCAGCATGCCTAAAATTCCTGGTGTACTTGCCATTGGCAAAATGTTCGTGAAGAAATACTTGGTGTGGTATGGATGGTTATGTAAAAGCTTCAGTAATTCTTCATTCACAAGTTCCGCTTGCTGGCCGTTCATCGGAATTTGACTTGTTTCAGTGAGCTTTTTGTAAAAGTCCTCCCCACGATTCTTTTCGCCTTTAAGGTGTGCACGGTTGGGATCCTTCAGGTCATCGACCCCTGAAATGATCTGCTCCATCAATTTGACGAGTTCTTTACGCTCTCCTGCATTTCCGTCCTCACTCGGAAACCAGTTCTGAACGAGGTTCTCTGCTCGTACAGTCATATACTATCAATCCTTTCAATGGAAGATTTCCTGTCACTGTCTATATCGACCCCAATTCAGAAGTTTATAGTCTCGATATGTTCACTTAAGTATATCTAGATAATTTGTTTACTTATTAAAATAAATGAAACCCTTAAAAAACACATCAAAAGCATTATGTTGATGAAACACAAAAATATATTGATATATCGTATAAGAGGAATTTTTATCCATCTTCTTGTTCCATTCCATTGTTCATTTTTTTTGCTTAACCTGCATAAACATTAATAAACAATGGAAAAACTCTCTAAATGACCATTGTAGAAATTAAATTAATTCTTTAGACTTATGCCTTTTTACCTGTTTTATTGATATAGCAACTGGAAAATTGCTGAATTTTCTGTCAATAATAGGTCGATTTTCATAAAAAGTTTTTCGATGGGCGAATATTTTCATTTTCTCTCCTTTTATTGCTCGGACAGGCTTGCAAAGGCGCTTCACCGGTTATGACTTTTCTATTTGTGCATTTCGTGGTATATTCTAATGGTTCGTTTTCTTTCGTTCCGCCTCTTCCGTGTATCGGAGAAAAGGAGTGTTTATATGAAAACATTTATTCAAAAAAGAGGTCTCGGCTTCTTTCTGATTGCAGCCATCTTACTATGGCTCAAAACGTATTCAGCGTATTTAATCGAATTTAAACTTGGTATATCAAATGTGCTTCAGCATATTTTGCTTTTCGTGAATCCTATTAGCTCCAGCTTGTTCTTTCTTGGCTTTGCTTTATTGTTCAAGAAAAAATGGCAGCCTGCCGCTATCATTGTGATTCACTTTTTCATGTCTTTTTTACTATACGCAAACATCGTGTACTATCGATTCTTCAATGACTTTATCACGCTGCCTACAGTGATGCAGGCAGGAACGAATGGCGGACAATTAGGTGATAGTGCATTTTCACTCATGCGTTGGACTGATGTGTTTTACTTTATTGATACAATCATTTTGATCGTACTTGCAGTCCGCATGAAAAGGCAGCAGCAAACAAGTACAGCCACGACTGTACCTGTACAAAAGTCAAAATCGTTTAGACTCGTCCTTGTGTCCTCTGTTGTGATCTTTGTTTTAAACTTAGTTGCTGCAGAGATCGATCGTCCAGAGCTTTTATCAAGATCGTTCGACCGCAATTATTTAGTTAAATATTTAGGTGCTTATAACTTTACTGTGTTTGATGCCATTCAAAATGTGAAATCAAACAGCCAGCGTGCTCTCGCAAATTCAAATGACGTGACAGATGTAGAGAATTATTTAAAAGCGAACAGCGCTGATCCTAACCCGGCTTATTACGGGAAAGCGAAAGGCATGAACGTGATTACAATTTCTCTTGAATCTCTGCAAAACTTTGTCATTGATTATAAAGTGAATGGAAAAGAAGTAACGCCGTTCCTTAACTCATTGGCACACGACAACAAAACGTTTTACTTTGATAACTTCTTCCATCAAACAGGACAGGGAAAAACGTCTGATGCTGAATTTATGATGGATACTGGATTATTCCCATTATCACAGGGCTCTGTTTTTATTAACAAAGCGCAAAACACGTATCAAGCACTTCCTGGTATTTTGAAGAAGGATCAATATACGTCAGCCGAATTCCATGGCAATACGAAAACCTTCTGGAACCGTAATGAAATGTTTAAATCCTTTGGGTATGACAGATTTTACGATTCTGAGTACTACGATATGAACGAGCAGGATACGAAGAACTACGGACTGAAAGACAAACCGTTCTTCAAAGAATCGATGCCAATGCTTAAAAACCTGAAGCAGCCGTTTTATTCGAAATTCATTACCTTATCGAACCATTTCCCATTTGGAATGGACGAAGGTGACACTGATTTCGAACCTGGTGACTTCGGTGACTCTGTCGTCGATAACTACTTCCAATCGGCTCATTATTTAGATGAAGCGATTGAACAGTTCTTCAACGATTTGAAAAAGTCAGGTCTCTATGACAACACAGTCGTCATTATGTACGGAGATCATTACGGCATTTCTGAAAACCATAATGAAGCGATGGAAAAAGTGACAGGGCAAAAAATTGGAGATTATGAAAATGCACAGCTCATGCGTGTGCCGCTCTTTATCCATGTACCTGGCGTAAAAGGCGGACAGATTCATAAATACTCTGGTGAAGTCGATGTCGCACCAACCCTTCTGCACCTGCTCGGCGATGATACGAAGAACTATTTAATGTCTGGTTCTGATATCTTATCGAAGAACTTTAAAGAGCTTGTGCCATTTAGAAACGGTGACTTCGTGTCTAAGGACTACACGAAAGTAGGCAATAACTATTACAGCAACAAAACAGGCGAGAAAATCGAGCCAACTGACAAGGCATCACAAGAAAATGAAACGGTGAAAAAGATGCTGGAGACATCTGATAAGATTGTCACCGAAGATTTACTCCGTTTCTACAAACCTAAAGGCTTTACACCGATTGACCGCAACGACTATGACTATACAAAGAAAGTACAGGATGAAAAGGATTCCTCTTCCGCCAAAGATGAATCCAGCTCTTCTTCAAAATAACTTTCTCATGCTAAGAACCAGCCGATCCTTGATCAGCTGGTTCTTTTTACGTTTGATCATGATTGCACCGGGTATAGGAGAAGAAGGAGGGATTTATCATGAAGAAAACAGCAGCTTTTGTCGTGACTGCCTCACTTGCTTCGTCTGCCCTATTCGGTTTCAGCCCTGCTGTCTCAGCACACGCCATGGCCAAACCAGCAGCAGAACAATCCGTTCCTCAAGGTCCAAAAGCCGCGCTTACCAGCATTTATGAGCTGGCACATAAAGGACAAATGCCCTACTATGCTAAAGGATTGAAAATTGGCGTTCAAACCAAAAAAGACGTTCATCATAAGCTCGGAAATCCATACCCAGAAACAGGTCAAAGCAGCTTTGATCTCTATCACGCTGAAATGGGGAATCCTGGATTTGCTTTTCACTATGATGCAAAAGGCAAGATTGATGAAATCCGTTATTTCGGAACGAATGTAGAAAAAGAAACGAATATTGGTGGAATGACCCCTGCTCTACTAAAGAAACAGCTTGGATCAGCGGATTCAGTGAGCACCATCCCGCAAACAAAAGAGAAAAAATATGTGTATCGAACGGGTGATTATGAGCTCGAATTTATCGTTGGACATGATCCTGATATTAGCCAGCATGAACTCACCGTGCTGCATATCAACTTGATAAAAGCCAATTCTTAAATTAAAAAGCATCCTGAGCACATGCTCTGGATGCTTTTCTTTATTATGATGCCACTTCTAATTGCGGCTTTCTTTTCAGTTTTCGTTTGAGGACTGGACCTGCTACATAATCAAGACCAAGTTTTCCGGCATTTCCTTTCGCTGCCATGATGAAGACCGCGATCAGAAGAAGCAGCGGGTTCACAGAGACAGTTCCAGCTAGTAAGAAAGAGACATTCATCACGCTTCCAAAAAAGGCTGCCGTTGTTGTGAATAATCCGACAATTAATCCTAGGCCTACTAAGATTTCTCCCCACATGACCATAGCACTAAATAATCCGGCATTTGGCAAAGCGACATTTTCTAAAAACCATACATAGAACGGATACACAAGATGACCATCTTTGACGACAGGTTCAGATATCGCAAATTGCAAATAGCCTGATGCATCAAATCCACCTGTTAGTTTTCCAATACCAGATGTCAGCCAAGTCCATCCGATATAAAGTCTTGCTGCCAAAAGGATAACGGCTGCCCATACATTCGTTTGTAAGAATTTTGTAAACATGATGATGCCTCCTTTTAAATTATGTGAAATATTTCACATTTTCTTTATGATCTTATTATACTATGCTATTTCTTATTTGTGATCTTTTTCACATATATATTCACAAATTGTTCATGAATATCTAATTTATGCAAATCTCAAAAGTGTGTGCAGCTTGTAGAAATAAACTTTTGGAGTGTGACGCGTTTCATGGTTTTCAAACAACTCAACTGCTGTGTCAAAGTACGATAGGGATGAGGTATTGGTTAGTAGTGATGTGTACCTTTAAAGAACCAGAAGTAATACTCTAACAACCTGTCCGGTCAGTTAATATTTTAAAATAAGCTTTCGTCTGCTGTTCGAGAAAAAAGTCCTTTACTAAGACCTTAGTCAGAGAAAATATAAGCCTCGAGCGGGTTTAATCAATTTCCTCCTCCCTTTATTATCAAAGTAAGTAACACGTCACAATTAACTAGAGAACATTAAGGGAGAGAAGACAATTGAATAAATTATGGCGTTTCATCGTGTATGTATGCATTTTCGTTCTGGTTGTTGGAGGAACCGGAGCGATCGGTTTCATGAGCACGATGCAGGAGGCTATGTCGGTTTATGATAAGCCAGTTCCTGCTTCTCTACAAAGCATCCAAACTCCTACCTATGATTCGAAAAAGCCAACAGTGGTCGTTATTTTGGCGAATGAAGTAACCGAGGTGTTTGATTTTCTCGTACCATACGAAATGTTCTCCATGACGGGTTCGTACAATGTATTTGCGGCAGCTCCCAACAAAAACATAAAATCGTTGACGGGCGGGCTTGATGTCGTACCGCATTACTCTTTCGACGAGTTGGACAAATTGACAGGCAAAAGCCCGGATATAATTGTGATCCCTTTCATGCCGATTTTGGATGAAGCGCAATACAAGCCCGTCCGCGATTGGATAATGAAGCACTCCGGCAAGGAAACGATATTGTTGTCCATCTGCAATGGGGCGGAAAATTTGGCGGATACCGGCCTGCTGAACAGGAAATCTGCAGCAACACATTGGGGAGATATCGGCAGATTGGAAAAGAAATATACCGAGATTACTTGGAAAAGGGATCAGCGTTACGTGCATGACGGTAACATAGTCTCCTCCGCCGGCCTGACTTCGGGGATTGATGCCACACTGTATGTTATATCCCAGCAAATGGGAGATCCTGTAGCGGAGAAAGTGGCGAAGGAAATGAATTACCCTTCCTACGATTTTGTTCAGCATCCGCAAATGGAGCCTTTCACGGCCGGATTGAGCGATATCGTCTATATTTTGAACAATGCGTTTCAATGGAGCAAGGAAAAGAACGGAGTCCTGCTGTATGACGGTGCCGACGAGCTTATGTTATCCTCGGCTTTTGACACGTACGGGGCTTCTGGAACAACAACAACATTGACGATATCCAACAAACGCGAGCCGGTTGTTACTCGGCACGGTCTGAACCTGATCGCCCGATATCAAATAGAGGATGCTCCAAAACTCGACAAAATGATTTTTGTGGGACCGGACGTGAAGACGCGCGCTGCAGATGATATCCGAAACTGGAACGTGAACGGTGGAAAGGCTGAGCAGCTTTTCCTGCACAGTGATTCGCCAGAGCGGTTCGCGATGGAACCTGCGTTTGAAGATTTGGCGAAGCAAGAAGATATCTTGACGGCGAAATTCGCCGCCAAGCGGCTCGAGTACCGCGCCACAAGCCAGCTTAAGCTTAAAGGATCATCATTTTCGTACGAAGCGTTCGGCATACCGATCGGTGTCGGCTTGTTGTCTATGTTCGTCGTATATTTGGTAGAAAGACGTTTCTTAAGGAAAAAAACTGTTCCACATAAAACAGGAAGCAAAAGAAACATCACAGTTTAGGAAGAAGAAACACAATCCATTTACAATTAAGAGTAAATGAGATTGATCATGCTTTTAAAGTTGCCATAATGGTTGATTACTATAAATTTAATTAAATTCCTGATAAAAAATGATCAAACTTTTTTCAAAAATGGGTTCTTCTAATTTATCGCAAAATAAGGGTTTATGAGGTATTTATGATTAAACTTTATTACAAAGCAACACCTTTCAAACTTTCCAATGAGTCAAAACTGAACAGGTCACACCAGAATTCATCTTATCTTGTTATTTCTCTTTTTGCTGCTTCATAGAGGTAAACTTTTCCCTTGCGAAAACCGTCTAAGTCATTTCAGACAGTAAAAAGGGGTTTAATTTTGTATGAAAACACTATTTCATTTTGCTTATTTACAGGCCATCTCATGTCTATTCCCCGTCATGATCTTTGCGGCGCTTGCCCTATCAAAGACGGTGTCTATTCCTTTTCTTCACCGGTATGATTTCATTCTACTGCTTTGCCTCGCAGCTCAAATCCTGATGCTTGCGTTGCGGCTGGAGACTTGGACGGAGCTAAAGGTCATTTGTCTATTTCATCTCATAGGAATCTGTTTAGAAGTGTATAAAGTACATATGGGCTCTTGGTCCTATCCAGAAGAAGCTTATACAAAAATATTCGGGGTTCCACTTTATAGCGGCTTTATGTATGCAAGTGTGGCTAGTTATATTTATCAGGCATTTTCACGACTTCATGTAAAAGTGACCGACTGGCCTCATCCATTTCTTTCAATTGGTATCAGTTTGTGCATTTATCTCAATTTCTTTACGCATCACTGGCTTTATGATGTCAGGTGGTGGCTGACATGTCTGCTTGTTGTTGTGTTTTGGAAAACGTCGGTTTCGTTTCAGGTTGGTCCATCTTCCTTTCGAATGCCGCTTGTTGTTTCATTTTTCCTGATTGGCTTTTTCATTTGGATTGCCGAAAATGTCACCACCTTTTTAGGCGCATGGCAATATCCAAATCAGCAGCATGCTTGGTCCATTGTTCATCTAGGGAAAATTAGTTCATGGTTCTTACTCGTTGTGATCAGTATTGTGCTAGTGATCGAACAGCGTAAACAAAAAAACGTTCAGCCCGTTTGACCTGGCTGAACGCTTTTTTTAATCTCGATCGACTTCCTTACGGAGATCATCTGCGACAAATTCTACATTCGTTCCAATAATAATTTGTACGGATGTTTTTCCAGAAGTCAGCACCCCTTTGGCGCCTGCTTTTTTCAATGTACCTTCATTTAATAAATTTGTATCCTCTACTGTTAAGCGAAGACGTGTGGCACAATGATCAATCGTGGTGATATTGTCTTTGCCCCCAAGTCCCTCTACGAGCATACTTGCTCCTCCTGTTGTCACCGCATCATCCGCTGCGATATCTTCCATGTCATCATCTTCCCTGCCTGGTGTTTTCAGCTTTAATAGTTTAATGAGGAAATAGAAAACGACAAAGTACACGACGCCATAAATGATTCCTACTACAAGAAGCAAGATCGGCTTTTGCGCAATGCCGAAGCTTAAGACGTAATCAATCGCACCTGCTGAAAAGGCAAAGCCGCTATGAATCCCGAGGGTGTTCACAATAAAAAGCGAAAGCCCTGTTAAAATAGCATGCACACCATATAAAAGTGGAGATAAAAACATGAAAGAAAATTCAATTGGTTCAGTGATCCCTGTAATAAATGATGTAAGTGCCATCCCAATCATCAGACCAGCTGTTGCTTTTCGCTTCTCAGGTTTTGCAGTCACAACCATGGCTAGACATGCCGCTGGCAGACCAAACATCATCACTGGGAAGAATCCTGTCATAAAGACACCCGCGCTTGGATCTCCTTTAAAGAATCGCGCTAAATCCCCTGTTGCCCCGCTGAATTCCCCGAATTGAAACCAAAATAAGTTATTCAAAACATGGTGAAGTCCTAATGGAATGAGCAATCGGTTAAAGAAACCAAACAGCCCTGCACCTGTTGCACCGAGACTTAAAATCCATTCCCCTAAATCATTGATCACACTTTGAATCGGAGGCCATACATATCCGAAAACGGCTGCTAATAGAATGGTGAAAAGTGCCGTCATAATAGGCACAAGCCGCCTTCCGCTAAAGAAACCTAAGTATTCCGGCAGTTTCGTATCCTTAAATTTATTGTAAACATAACCTGCCAAAAGCCCGCACAAAATACCGCCCAATACCCCCATATTGTTGGTTGAGTTGATCGACGTTGTACCGGCTGACAAAATAAAATAAGAAATCGCACCTGATAATGCCGCTGCCCCGTTCCCATCCTTTGAAATACCAATCGCTACACCCATTGCAAAAATTAAAGCCAAGTTCGCAAAAATTGCATTCCCTGCCTCATAAATAAACGGGATATTGAATACATCCTCACGCCCAATGGCCAAAATAATCCCTGCTGCTGGAAGTACAGCGATTGGAAGCATAAATGATTTTCCTAGCTTTTGAAAAAACTGAAACACCATCTGACTTCTCCCCCCTTTGTCATCATCATGACTAAATCGTTCATGATGTTCATAAAAAATATATCATATGCACGTCTAGTTATCTATACCAATTTGTCCACATCCATTTGAATTCCGCTCTTTACTCTTTTTGCGTAAAATGTGGTAAGCTATTGAATAGAATGAAGTTATAGAAAGCGGGAATGAACAGTGATTGTCAAACATGATCATGAGTTAGAAGCCTTAAAAAAAGTCGGCCGAATTGTCGCTTTGGCAAGAGAAGAAATGAAAAGCCAAGCGAAACCAGGCATGTCTACAAAAGAATTAGATTTGATTGGGAAAAAAATATTAGAAGAGCACGGTGCCAATTCAGCACCTGAAAAGGAATATGACTTCCCTGGTACCACTTGTATCAGTGTAAACGATGAAGTGGCACACGGTATCCCTAGTGAAAAAACGATTTTACAAGAGGGTGACCTCGTAAACATTGATATCTCAGCAGAGCTTGACGGATATTATTCCGATACAGGCATTTCATTTGTTTTAGGTACAGGTGATGCTCGTCTTGAAGCATTATGTAAGTGTGCGGAGGATGCGTTCCTAGAAGGATTAAAACATGCAAAAGCCGGTAAAAGACAAAACCAAATTGGCCGTGCGGTCTACAATACAGCGAAAGAACAAGGGTTTACCGTTATTAAAAACCTGACAGGACACGGCATTGGGAAGAACCTGCATGAAGCACCTAACCATATTTTGAACTACTATGATCCATTCGATAATGCTTTGTTTAAAAATGGCACAGTTATTGCCTTCGAGCCCTTCATTTCAACAAATGCTGAATCGATTTATCAGGCTGATGATGGCTGGACATTTAAAACACCAGATAAAAGTCTAGTCGCACAGATTGAACATACCATTGTGATCACTAAAGACGAACCGATTATTTTAACAAAGCTGTAAGCCAGCGGATCCCTTCCTTTACTGGAGGGGATTTTTTCATGCCCGTTTCACGAATCTGTCACGACTAAACAAAAATGCCTGTGGTAAAATAGGCAAAGATATGCGAAAGGGGTCTTATTTGATATGTGGTTCATCATCATAGGTGTTATCTTTTTCATCGAAAGTATTATTTTAACGGTTGTAGGGATTAAGAAAAAACAATCCATGATGACCTATCTTGGTGTTATCATCATGATTATGACGGTCGGCATGATCCTCGTTACCCTCAACCCGCCAAATTCATAAATCAATATTTCCAGCATATACATGGATCATAGGCAGATAGAATCAGTTTTCATTTCTTGACACCTGCACACTTTTCACGTCCTTTTTTGAGATGTTACAATGCAGGCAGTTTCAATTGAAAGGAGTTTTCTATCATGCATTATGGTAGCAAAGGCTGGTATGTCGAAGAATTAAAGAAGCTTGGTGTGACTAAGCATGAAGGAAGAAAGCTTCAAAGCTTAAAAACATATTTCCTTGCAAATCTTCTTGAGCAAAAGAAACGCAGCTCATAAACGCTGAAAAGCCGTACATCTTAAGCTGATGTACGGCTTTTTTTAAATGTGCTGAATTCGTTTTTCTAAAGACTTCCTCACCACATCTGCTAAAGCTTCTACTTCAAGAACGGCTTTCAGTCTCTCTGGACTTGTTTGACGATATTTGACTTCATTGACCTCATGGACCGTAATGTGATGGGACGCTTTTTCTACGAGTACAAGCGATGCATCAGGCGGCACCATGCCTTCTTTCAGTACACGTAAATAAAAGCCTGTATACCCTGTTTTTTGCACTTCTTTTACAAGCTTCATGTTGCCATGCTTAACAGATAATTTCACACAAGGCTGTCTTGGCTGGCTCACCTCAACAAATGCATCTCCAAGCTGAAACACATCGCCAATATGCACATTCGTCTCGACTAGCTTGCGTACTGTTACATTCTCGCCAAAGGCAGCTTCCTGTAAAGGAATCCCTAAAAATTGCTCAAAGTAAGCATAATGATCGTACGGAAAGACGCAGACGGCTTTATCATAACCCCCATGATGAATCAAATCACCTTGGCCATCTCCCTCAAAATTGATCTGACTTAAATACACAGGCTCATGAATGCGCTTTTTGTTGATGGCTGTTTTGATTTCTTTTCCGTTCGCATAGGTAATGATAGGTTGTCCCACCTGGATTCCTTCTATGGCATATCTCTTCTGTCCCACGATGGCCATCTCCTTTGGTTGTCTACTGGCTTTTATTTTACATCGTTTGACAAACAAATCAAAGTCGAGGCGTGAAGATCAGATGCAGGCTATGGTACGATGTGAAAAAAGGAGAGATGACCATGGTTCATTATCACGCCATTGTAAAAGGACGTGTGCAAGGAGTCGGCTTTCGTTATTTTGTTCAGGGAGAAGCCGTCAATCGTGGAATGAAAGGCTGGGTACGCAACACAGATGAAGGTCATGTCGAGTTAAAGGTAGAAGGTGAGCAGCAGAAAGTGATTGATTTCTTAGAAACTGTCCGGAAAGGAAGTCCTTTTTCAAAAGTCACCGGCATGCACATGGAACCGCTCACCGAGCTGGCTCATTATAAGGTTTTTCGAATACGGTCATAAAAAACTAGCTATTTGTAAACATTATTCCTATTCATGATAGTTAGACGGAGCGTTCGTATTATATAGTTCAGCCAGAACTTTCTGGTTGAACTTTTTTTATTTAGATTTAATCTATCAGTAGCCAGGGTAGAACGTACGGGGGCGTAGGACATTGATTTCCGTCAAGTAAACAGTTTAACACCTACTTGTAGAGATATGTTTGAGGCTGGTTGGGACTTAGACCTCGTATAACATCGAATCGGTACAAGTCATGCATAAGATTAATTGGACTGGTTCGATATTGCCTCAAAATAGTCTAGAACTACCTTGCGGAATTCCAATGAAGCTTGCGTCATGTATCGGCTTGTATGCCATAATAAAGCGATATCACGTACAAGTTCATGATTCTCAACTTGCAAATATTTAATCTTTCCCCATGATATTTTTGCTGTGCTTGGTATGAAGGCAAGTCCAATTTCAGCTTCTACAAGACTGATCAAACGTGTAGGTTCATCGCCCTCATACACATATTTAAGGTCAATTCCAGCCGATTTGCATACAGAGTCTACTAAATCACGAGTGCCGTATCCTCTTTTCACACCGACAAAGCATTCATCCTTAAGTTCTGTTAAACATACGCTACTTCGGTCTGCCAGTCGATGCCCATTAGGAACTGCTACAAGAATGGGATCAACAAAGACAACTTGACATTCGATGTCTTCCCCTTGAAAAGGAGAGGACGACAAGCAAAAATCGACTTCGCCTCGATGTAAAAGCGTGACCATTTCCAGTGTGGTCAGCATTTGCACATGAAATTGGATATTAGGTCGTTTTTTACGAAACTCTCGCATAATCTGAGGCAAAGTGCTTGCTGTGGTTACCGCAAGCTTTAGTGTGCCAGATTCTGCTCTAGACAAATCGCTAATCTCTTGTTTTCCCTGTTCCAACTCAAACAAAGCCCTTTCCGCGCGACGAATGAATTTGTTGCCAAATTCATTTAATCGCAGTTTTCTGCCTGTGCGATCAAATAAAGGTACCCCTAAATCTTCTTCCAGACGCTGAATCGTTTTGCTTAGCGACGATTGCGTAACGTGGAGGCTTCGTGCAGCTTCGGTTACATGCTCTAATCGAGCTACCTCTAGAAAATATTGTAGTTGAAGGAGTTCCATTTCATTTTCTCTCCAATCATTCCTTTTGGTCAATGATATCATAACTTTAAATGCGTTGGAATGAATGTAAAATTCCAATTAAGATATCAATGTAACAACTATAAAGGGGGAGAAAAAATGAATTCTCGTAGCAGATGGTTAATGATATCCGTTGGACTAGGAATATTATTAAACCCTTTAAATTCATCAATGATTTCTGTTGCTATTGCTAGGTTGCAACATGTGTATAGCATTGATTTTACTGCTGTTTCCTGGATTGTGTTTTCATTTTATATCGCTAGTGCTATCGCCCAACCTGTCATGGGGAAGGCTAGTGATTTATTCGGTCGGAGGAAGATATTTCTGGCGGGTCTTGTTGTATCCTTAGTTTCTTCTATTCTGGCTCCATTTTCTCCAAATTTCGGATGGCTAATTGTGTTCAGAATCTTACAATCAATCGGAACTAGTATGCTGATTGCAGTTGGAACAGCTATAATACGCATTCATATTACTGAAAAGCAATCAGATGCTTTAGCAGGTTTATCAATTTTCCTATCCGGTGCAGCAGCTATAGGACCCTTTGCCGGAGGAGTACTTATTCAATGGTGGGACTGGCCAGCGATCTTCATCGTCAATACCCCGTTTGTAGTGGCGAGCTTTATATTAGCTTGGAAAATGATTCCTAACGATGGACCAGCCGCAACGGTTTCACGTGACATGTCGTTTCGAAAATTACTGGGTGTGATTGATGTGCCAGGAATTCTGCTCTTTGCGGTGGGTCTGATTGCCCTTCTAGTTGGCTTGCTGGCAGCGAAATCATCTGGGCATTTCTCTATGTGGAATATCGTTATTGTGCTAATCGGTCTCATTGCGGTGGGAATATTCGTACGACATGAGCTAAAAACAGTGTCGCCATTTATTCCTTTACGCACCTTCGCCAAATATCCAGAGATGACTTGGGTCAATATACAATACTTGCTAGTTAACTTACTTTATTATTCACTCTTTTTTGGGATTCCATCATACCTGCAAATGGTACGTCTTGTCAGTGAATTCCAGACAGGGATTCTTATGTTAACCTTGGGCTTGAGCTCGATTGTAGCTTCGCCAATAGCAGGGAAATGGGTCGATAAATCAGGACCCAGACCTGTATTGATTGTATCCTCATTACTGATGGTGGTAGGGGCAGTGTGGATCGTGACATGGACGCAAAGTTCACCAGTCATCAGTGTGTGTCTGGCGTTAGCCGCATTCGGTTTTAGCAACGGGCTAAACGCTGTTGGTATGCAGGCAGCTTTGTTTAAAAGCTCTCCAAAAGAAATTGCCGGTGTAGCATCTGGCCTATTTCTTACATCGAGATACTTGGGAACAATTTTATCTTCACTGTTGACAGGTATCATTATGGGAGGTGCGTTCAACTTTACAGGATTCCGATTGCTGGGGGTTTTCCTAACGGTCATTGCATTGATCTTAGTATTTATAAGTCTGCGACTCAGAAATTCTGAGCAATTGGATGAACCGAGTAAAAGCAATTAAAACAAAAAATAAAAATAGGAGTTGAATGTTATAACAATTGTTAATATCAAGGAATGGTCCTCATGGGATCAAACTTGGCAGGGAATGCAAAAGGATAAACAACCCCAGGGTGAGAAAGTCATACAGAAGTGGAATGCGAGAGCGCAAATTTTCGCCCCTTGTTGTAGTAAGGAAGAGATCTTTTGTGGTCATCATAAATAAAAAACAAGGGATAGATATCTATCCCTTGTTTTTTAATCAATTTAAATGTTCAACATCATATTAGAGAACATACATATAACTATCGCTAGGCTTTTTCTGTCCCGTGATAGGGCTTGTCCTGATAAAAATAGTTTGGTTTCACAATGGTATTGTCGTAATGCTTGTGGAATATATGGGTAGCTGCTGGTGATACAGGGGGAATCAGCCATGTCCAGTCCCCAGTCAGCTTGCGGTCAGCCTTCTCTTCCTGCTTTTCAAACTGCTTGAATTGATGTGCTGCTGTATGGTGATCAACAATCGTCACCCCTGCTTCGCGATAAGAATGGAGAACCGCCACATTCAATTCGACAATGGCTTTATCCTTCCAAAGGGACGAATTCTTGGTCGTGTCCAGTCCTAAAAGAGAAGCAACTTTTTTTAGCATATTATAGCGGTTTTCATCCGCTAGGTTGCGTGCGCCAATTTCTGTGCCCATATACCAGCCGTTGAACGGTGCAGCGTTGTAATGAATACCGCCAATCTCTAATTTCATATCAGCAATAATCGGAACCGCATACCATTTTAGTCCCAAATCACGGAATCCATCATATTCAGGATGGGTGATCTCTACCTCTTGGACGATTTCTTTCGGAAGCTCATACAGAACAGGCGGATGACCTTTTAGCTGAAACATGAGAGGTAGAATATCAAAATGTGTGCCCTCTCCTTTCCAGCCATGGGCTTCACATAATTTTGTTAATTCAAGAGATGCCTCGTCGCCGATGATGCCATATTCCGTCTCATAGCCTGCATAACGAACGAGCTGATGATTATAAATGACGACTTCCTTCTGCTTGTGACTCTCTGGGGGAAAGATCGTAATAGACGGTTTGATTTTCCCGCCATTTGTCGCATACTCAATATGATGAAAGAGCGCCTCTTTCACCTCATCCTCAGTCTTTACATGCCGGCAGTCATGCACTTGCAGGGTCGACCAAAACAAACGGCCAATGCAGCGGTTACTGTTGCGCCATGCCATTTTCGCCCCGTGAGCTAATTCCTCTAGTGTATGCGTATAACTACCTTCAGACTCAATTTCTTTTTTTATTTCATGCAGACGTGCTGCTTTCTCTTCATTTGATTTGTTTAATTCTTCATAGCATACAGAAATAAAAGCTTCTGCTTCATTCCACAACGCTTCTTGATTACTCAAACATACTCGCCTCACTTTAATACGAATATATCCATTGTAGCGGTTTCTATTGATAAATTCACTCGTTTCAAACCATTTTTTATCAAATCATCCGACCATTGTCCTTAGACCATAGATGAATCAATACGTATAAGGGTCTTTTGGAGCCAGCGGACATAGCCTTTTTCTCTTTCGATTGCTCTTGTCAGCACTAAGTAATGACCAAATTGCGCTGAGTGCAGTGATTCAGCAGAAGGGTCTTCCTCTGTCAAAGCGTGCAGCTTTTGTTCCAGCACATCTACTTTCTTGGTGCGCTCTAAAAGTTGATATGCAAAGAGGTCAGCCGCTTCTTTTTTGTCCATGGAGGAGATGAAAAATGTTTTGAGCATGAATTCATCCTTTGTTGTTTCTGGAATCGGATCTTTTGTTCTTAACCACTGACGCAATTCTTCTTTTCCTGCCGCTGTAATTTGATAGACCTTCTTCTCCAGCTTTTTTCCTTGTATGTGAATATCAAATTCAATAAACCCTTCCTCTGTAAGACGCTTCAGCTCAGGGTAAATCTGACTGTGCTTTGCACTCCAAAACTGTCCAAGGGAGTCCTTAAAATGTTTCGTAATATCGTATCCTGTCAGCTCATGCTGATCCAGCAAGCCAAGAATGGCATATTTTAGTACTCTCATGATGTGCCTCCAACGCTTATTCTTTGACAATAGTATACCATAGACTTTAAAATAAACATGTAAATCACAACATGTTTGAAAAAACATCATTCTAATGAAAGAAGGAATAAACATGGATCAATTCGTTGGACTTCATATGATTTATACGTATGAAAATGGCTGGGAATATGAGATTTACATTAAAAACGATCACACCATTGATTACCGCATTCATAGCGGAATGGTTGGAGGACGCTGGGTCCGTGATCAGGAAGTAAATATTGTGAAGCTGACAAAAGGCGTATACAAGGTCTCTTGGACAGAACCAACTGGGACAGACGTCTCTTTGAACTTTATGCCTGAAGAAAAACGCATGCATGGCGTCATCTTCTTCCCAAAATGGGTGCATGAACGTCCAGACATCACGGTCTGCTATCAAAATGACTACATCGATCTCATGAAAGAATCTCGTGAAAAATACGAAACCTATCCGAAATATGTTGTCCCAGAATTTGCGGACATTACGTATATCCATCATGCAGGTGTGAATGACGAAACCATTATCGCAGAAGCACCATATGAAGGCATGACAGATGAAATAAGAGCTGGACGAAAATAAAAAAGCGGCACGCCCAGTGCCGCTTTTACATTTGATAAAATCTTAGCCCCTTTTTATTGAATGCCTAACGTCTTTTGAGGAAGCACGAAACGATAGACTGGCAGTTCATCACCTGTTTTTGAAGCGATAAACCCTGATGACATATAGCTGTCCTTTGATTCTGGTTCAAGGGCAAGTGACAGCAAATTGGTTTGCGGCTGTGCCGTGACATATACCTTTGTTCCTTTTGGCAGCTGACGTTTCTTGTCAACGAGTTTTGTTTCAAGCTGAATATCTGTTTTGCTCTTTTCCTCTCGTTTTGTCACCTTGTAGGCTTGTACCGGCACCTTCATGCCAACCGGCAATGTGACACTTTTTAACCCTAATGTTCTGAGTTTCCTTTCTACTCCTTCATGCCCCGGAAGAATGAGGTAAGCTGTCGGCCGTTCTCTCGTTAAGACAGGAACAGCATCGCTCGCACTATGAAAACGTACAGGAACATTGGTGGTCTGTCCTTTCTCAATATCAACCATTTCCAGCTTGTCATCAACAGGTGATTTGAAAGCATCTTGAATGACGACTTGATCGTCATCTTTTGGATGAAGCCCTTTTTTCACAAGCTTCAGCCGCTCCGTCACCATTTGCTGCTTCACCTGCTTGGCATGTTTCACCGTGGTCTCAATGATTTTTTCATGGGTGGCTACTTGCGCAGCGACGCGGCGGGAAAAATCCTCTCTCCCAATCCCAATCCCTCTGCTTTCTACAAGAAATGACAGGGCTGGCGAAAGTGCAAGGGCATTTCGGCCAATTCGCGCATCCGTTCCACCTTCATAAATGTCGATCTTGCCATCCTTTCCTCTTGTGTTTGTATAATACGAATCGTTAGAAAACCCTTTATTCGTCAGCGTTTCACGAACTCCATTAACATATAACTCATTTGATGTCAGCCGGATGCTTTCAGGAATGTTTAGATTCTTCCCTGATAGAATAAGCAAATCATGATATTTGAGAGCGCCTGATGAACCGATATCTTCAAACTGCTTTTGACCCACATCGTATTCATGGGCATCAATGACCACTTCTGGCGCATACCGATTAAATTCTTGATGCAGTGCTGTCAATTCTGGAGATTCTAATGTCATATGATCACGGTTTCCATCTAATCCGTTTGCCAGTCTGCGGTCAAACGCATAAGAACCATCAGGATTGATTCTTGGGACAATGATGATATTGACATGATTGAGTATACGCTCTCCTTCTTCACCTGCTAATCGTTTTGCAATGACGAGAGCAGATTCACCAGAGGCTGGTTCATTTCCGTGTATTTGTGCTTGGAGCCAGATTGTTGGCTTTTTTGAAAGTGGAGTAATCGAGCGATCCTTTGTAAAGTACAGGGCCGGAATGGACCTGCCTTCAATGGATGTTCCAATCTGTTTCTGCGTGGCGTAAGGACTTTTGCGGACAATGTCTCGTAAGAAAGTTTGAAGCTCTTCTTGTGTCGTAAATGTTTCTTCTTTTTTCTGAAAGGCAGGGGTATCAAACGTCTCGTCAGGCTCAGGGTATAGCTTTTTCACTGAAGCCGGCTGTTCATAATTCTTTCCGTAATAAGGGGTTTCTGCATGAGCTGAAGCTGGGCTCACCATCGACAAACTGCCTGCCATGAGGCATACAGCAGCAAAAAGAATCGTGCCTTTTCGTTTGGACATGCTATCCTCTCCCTTCGTTGATTTGCATTATAAAGAAAAAAACAGCAAAAGTGTCAGTATTTTTCAAAAATAAATCTTTTGGAGGAACAGGCATCTCTTTGTCTAGGGCAAATGAATGGAGCCTGCCCAGCAATATGACCTAAAAAAAGTGCCTGCTCACAGCAGACACTTTTTATTTACCAGATGGAAATAGCCCCAATGAGAACTGCCATGACAGTCATAGCGACGACTGCCAGCACAGCCCATTTCATCCCAAATTTCTGATGCTGATCCAGTGATACGCCAACAAGTCCAACAAGTAAATGAGTCGATGGAACAAGTGGACTTAACATATGAATCGGCTGACCAATAATAGAGGCTCTGGCAATCTCAATTTTATCGACACCGTAAGCTGCCGCTGTTTCTGATAGGATCGGCAGTACGCCATAAAAGTATGCATCATTCGGCATAAAGAAAGTAAAGATCCCGCTTGTTAATGCGACAATGACTGGAATAAAGCCGCCAAGCTGCTCTGGAATTGCAGATACAATCGAAATCGCCATTTCATCAACCATTTTCGTTCCAGTTAGAATACCTGTAAAAACACCTGCCGCAAAAATCATCGAGGCAATGGCTAAAACGTTTGTGGAGTGAGCCGCAATTCGCTCACGCTGCTGGTCCAAGTTCGGATAGTTCACAATAATTGCCACACAGAAAGCAAGAACAAATAGAACAGTTAAACTGACTTTACCTGATACAAGCAGCAGCACCAATAACAAAGTCAGCGCCAGATTAAACCACCAAAGCTTCGGTCGTTTGATGTCATCTTGCAGTGCAGCTGCCATTTCATTTGCATGAATCGGCTGGTCAAGTTCAATGACACCAAGACGTTTTCTTTCGGCTTTTCCAAGAAAATAAGCAACAATAATCATACTGAGAACCCCTGCACCAATGACTGGAATCATCGGGCCAAATAAAAGTGAAGGATCGACCCCAAGTGCACTCGCCGCTCTAGGTGTGGCTCCTCCCCACGGAATTGTATTCATAATTCCCATGCCAACTCCGGCAATTCCGGCTAAAATAATTGGTCGGATGCCAAGCAGTGTAAATAGTGGAAGCATCGCTGTTGTTGTAATCATATATGTCGTTGTTCCGTCACCATCAAGTGCAACAAGCATCGTCAGGACAGCTGTTCCGACTACGATTTTTAATGGATCGCCTTTAACGATTTTTAAAATTTTCGCCACCATTGGGTCAAATAAACCCGCATCAATCATAATGCCAAAGTACAAAATCGCAAACATGATCATGACCGCTGTCGGTGCTACTTGTTGCACACCTTTGACAATCATGTCTGAAATTTCAGTAAAATGAAAACCTGCGATAAGAGCAAATGCAATCGGTGTTAACACCAATGCCGTTAAAACAGACATACGTTTCGTCATAATCAAAACCATAAATACTATCATCATAAGAAATCCTAAGATTGCTAACATATTGTTCACCCCTTATGTTGTATACGCTTTCATTAATGTGTTGGTATCCCATTTCCAACCCTTTTTGTCATCATATCTGAGGTGAGAATTGAAGTAAATATTATGAATTTTAATTCTTTTTCGGTCGATAAATGCTTTTTGTTCATTTTGTTCAAACATTGGCCTTTTTCATTCCATGAAAAAAACAAAGGGTTTATTTTAGCCCTTTGTCTTCTTGATAGAAGTCTAGGAAAGACGAGTACTGGAGCGAATGTGAGATTCGTGAGCACCGGCACACAGGAATGCGGGCGAATGCAAGGGTTTGTCTACATGCTGGAAGCGGTCTCACTCGACCGCTTGTTCTCCTTGTATCAATTGCTCGTATTGCCTTAATTGATCTTCCATAAAGATCTTTGCCTCTTTGCTGTTCATATAACGACTTGTCCAGCCCTTTTGCTTTAATCGTTTTTTCCATAACCTCGTTTTCGTCATTTTTTGAAGAAGCTGATCCCATTCACGAATGTCATGCTGACTCATTTGTTTAGGGCCCATCACACCGCGCCAATGGGAAAAGATGAGCGGAATGCCCTGCTCTTTCCATGTCGGCACATCTTCAAATCCATCTAAGCGCTCGCTGGTTGTCGTGGCTACGAGCTTCAGCCTCTTTTTTTCATAATCATGACGAACCTCTGTAATAGTAGTCGTTGCTGCATCTACCTCATGGTCGATGAGCGCCTGAAATAAATCATCTGCACTGTCAAATTTCAGAAATTGAATGCGATATGGATCAATCCCTGCCATTTCTGCTGCCCGGGCGAATGAGATTTGATCATCATTTCCAAAGTCAGGGGCAAACCCAATTTTTAAGGAATCTGGTTTTTTCTTGAGTGCGTGTAACAGCTCCTTCCCATTTGCAAAAGGAGAATCCACTGGGACTGCGACGACCTGCCACTCTTCTGCAAGGATTGCCAGCGGTGTCACATCATTCATCGTCACGTTACTGCTGCCAAGCAAGTTACGGCTTAACAATAAGCTTGAATTTAAACTGATATAGTTGGCCTCTCGCTCCATCATGTATGTCCATCCTTTATCCACTGTTCCGCCTCTTTGATAAAGAATGTTCACAGGCCGGTTCACCAGCTTCTCTTGTTCAAGCACTGATTTCATCACCTGAGCCGTTTGGTCAAATCCCCCCTCTGGTACACCCGACACCACAATATATAAGGAGCTTTGCTGCAGGAAAGAATCTCCGGCCTTTTTTTCATTAAAGGTGAGCGTGATACAAAGGCAGAGCACGATAACAAAAAATATTCCTTTTTTCATCTTTTATGACTCCGCTTGTTTGGCAGGATAATATTTACGTTCAGGTCTGCCAATGATTCCGTATGCAAGCTCTGCCCGGCATTCCCCTGTTGTCACAAGGTACTCTACGTACCGTCTCGCAGTTGTACGTGATGCGCCCATCTTTTCCCCGAGTTCTTCTGCTGTAATTCCGCTGTTCTCTGATGCCATCAATGTTTTCACTTTATCCAAGGTCAGTGAATTGATGCCTGTGGGGAGATCTCTGTCATCCCTTTGTTTTGGCTCTTCCTGCATTTGCCCAAAAAACAGATCGATCATCGTTTGATTGACTTCATCCTTTGAATTGATGATGTCTTTCTTTTCTTTATATTCGGTTAAAACTTGTGCAAACTTTTGTGCAGTTACCGGTTTGATTAAATAATGAACCACTCCGTAATGAAGTGCATCTCTTAAAAGCGTCGTTTCCGTTGCAGCCGTGATAATGATCACATCTACTTCAGGACAGCGTTCTCTTAAAAGCGGTAGCAGGTTTGTACCGAGCTCATCAGGCATATAGACATCAAGCAAGATGAGATCAACTTTTTCCCTTTGGAGCGCCTCCCACATATCCTTTGCACTCTTTGCCTTTCCGGCGACCCTAAATCCTTCTATCTTTTGTATATAAGATTCATGAATGGCAGCGATTCGAAAATCATCCTCCGCAATGAGTACCTTAATCACCATCTATTCCCCCTTTGTGCCTTTCGGTATGTATACAGTGAAGATGGCACCGCCTTCTTTTTGGTTCGCAACTTCAATCCAGCCCCCAAGCTCGTCCAATACTTCTTTCACATTCGCAAGCCCGTAGCCTCGTCCTTCTCCCTTTGACGAATGGCCTCTTGTGAAAATCTGTGACAGTTCCTCTTCATTCACTCCATCACCTGAATCTGACACTTCTATGATAATATCAAACCCAATATCTGTGATGAATAGGTCTACCTCGCGCTTCTCCTTATTTAATACAGCTTCAAAAGCATTGTCTACGAGATTGCCAATGATGGTGATAAAGTGAGATAGACTTAAATGAGCTGGGAGCGGCTCTAGTGAGCTATTTTCATCAATGTGGAAATGGACTTTTTTCTCAGATGCTTTCCCTAGCTTGCCAAGTAAGATGGCTTGTATTTTAGGAGATCGAATCTGCTTCATGAGTAAATCGTGCTGTCGGTTTTGCAGATGATATTCTTCTTTAATTAAGTCGATGGCTTCATCGACTTGATTCAGCTCAAGCAGGCCTAAGATGGCATACAGCTTATTTGAGAATTCATGCGTTTGTGCCCTTAGGTCTTCTGAATATTGGCTGACCTCTGTTAATGTATCCAGCAGCTTCGTCAGTTCTGTTTTCTCCCTGAAGCTCACAATCCCTCCGAATACTCGATTGTCCTGCATTACCTTTTTCACATTTAAAACATAGGTTTTATCATTGACGACGGTTTCGATGTTAGGTTCAATCGTCTCTGCCTTTAAATAGAAAAGAAGTTTGGCATTTGGCAAGACTTGATCAATATGAAGGGGCAGTTCTGATGAGACGCGCAGCATATGTTCAGCCGATGTATTCATCATCGTAATCGCGCCTTTCTGGTCAAACGCAATGATTCCTTCTTTTATAGCGAGCAGCATCGCTTCTCTTTCTCGATACAGCGAAGCAATTTCATGCGGCTCAAGCCCTAATGTATCTTTGCGAATACTCTTCGTTAAAAAAATCGCACCGAATATGCCAGGCAAGAGCACTAAAAGGGCAATATAGCTAAGCTTCAATAGCTGATGAGCTGTCGCTTGATCGATTTCCTTTTTTAAAAATTCGACGGTGACTGTCCCAATAATTTCTTCATGCGCTTCTGTTTCTTTCATAATGGGTGCACTGCCTCTGACAACGGTTTCACCATTAGAATCATCAGTTGATATAGAAGTTCCTCCAAATAAGAGGGTACTTCTTCCTTCCGATACACTAATGGTTTTTCCTACGTCCTCATGATTCGTATGAATAAGAACCTTTCCTTTTCGATTGGTAATAAAGATGGCATGTGCTCTTACTTGCTCCTTCATTTGCTCAAGCACTGCCTGTTCTTCATTTTGGGAAGCTGACACCGCCACCGATGCTTTAATGGGCGGCATATATGATATCGTTCTAGCGGTCTGCACCGCCAGCTGTTCAGCTTGTCCCTGCCTTTCCGATGTCTGCAGAAAACCAAAACAAATGGTTAATAATGCAATGACAACAAGCAAAAGCCCGATAATTAACCCCAAAATTTTCGTTTGTAAAGTAACTTTCCTTTTGCCCATCCTCACCGCCACAACCCCTAATTCAGTAGATTCACCCGAATAGACTCTAAGAAAATGATATCATTTTTTCTTACTAAGTTAAGAGAAAATTCTTTCAAACAAAAAAGGACGACTCAGAATCGAGTCATCCCTGTATACCTATTACGTGATCGATAAACCAGCACTCGCATAGCCTGCTACGGTATTCACTAAGGATAGACCTGTAGCTGATGCAGAGAATACAACAAGCAATCGTGTTTCAGGTGTGACTGGTACATTTAGACCAGTCGCAATACCGTTTGAAATAGCACCCAGTGTTAAAACTCCAGTTAAAGCTGGGGCTAATGTGACACTCGCTACTTGTGTAAAGCTGTTATTTGGTGTCGGTGAAGCGAACAGACTAGCCGTTACGGTAACACTCGTGCCAACTAAAGAAAGAGCTGCTGTTGTGCTGAAATAGCCGGCAAATGACGTGATTGTTCCAGCTCTCGGAACTGAGAACGCCATGTTGATTAATGTACCCGCAGCGCCTGTTAAATCAATAACTCCGCCTACAATACTGACACCTGTCGCTGAGTTACCAAATCCGATCAAACTGGATGTTCCAACAAGTCCGCCTGCAATTGTTGTCAGGACAGCAGGTGTACCTGAAGCAAATGGAATGATCGCACTCGATCCTGTCACACCTGTTGGACCTGTTGCTCCGGTCGCTCCGGTACCTGTGACGCCGGTGGCTCCGGTTACTCCTGTTGCACCTGTTAAACCTGTGGCACCAGTGGCTCCGGTTGCTCCCGTTGCTCCTGTTGCTCCGGTTACCCCAGTTGCACCTGTTAAACCCGTGGCGCCAGTGGCTCCGGTCGCTCCTGTTACTCCTGTGAC